>JAAZDJ010000031.1 GCA_012512255.1 Clostridiales bacterium
AGGTAACAAGGCGAGCCGCCCGCTTGGTCAACTACCTCAAAAATATCGGACTCAAACACTTTTATAGGGATTTTCAAAAGGCGGGCGTTTTGGGTTATGGATTCCATATGTTGCGGGCTGTAGCCCGGATTCATTACCAAAAATTCCAGCCCAAAATTTACGGGGCTTCGCCTTTTTAGCTCTTGGAAGCACTTTGCCATCAAAAAAGAATCCTTGCCACCCGAAATACATACGGCTATTTTATCGCCCGAGGATATAAGCCGATACTTGTCTATGGCTTGGACAAAGGGCCGCCAAATTTGGCTGCGGTATTTTTTTATAATGCTTCGTTCGGTTATCGCGTTTTTGTCTAACTGCCTCATTTTTGTCATTATTAATTAAAATTTAGATACTGTCAACCGTTATGAGTTGTTAATAAAAAATGTTATTCCCTTTATTTTTTCGTGAATTTGCTTGCCAAGGTTTATAAATTATTAACTCTTTACAAAATTATTTGCATATGATAATATAATAATGCTTACATGGGGATGTACTGGATTCGACGGGAGAACTTGGCGGCAAAAAAGCATGCAGAAGCGCCGAGCTTCTTTAAAATCGGCAAAAAAAATAAACGCTAACTCTAACACAGAATTAGCATTAGCGGCTTAATTTAAGTCGCCGCCGGCAAACCGCGCCCGCAGCGGTTTGCGCGGGCGTCATAACTTGCGGGGTTTGTTTGGCTGTTTTGTCCTTTCGGTCAAGCGGACTATCAAAAAGGGCTTGTTCGTCCAGATTTCTGGCCGCTAGAAATTGGACGAAGACATAGCTTAGCGGCTAAGCATGTAGAAAGTTGCCAGTCAATTCTTTCGGACCGGGGTTCAACTCCCCGCATCTCCACCAAAAGAAAAGGTCAATAACAATAAGTTGAATGGCTTATAGACCTTTTTTTAATATTAACAAGACTAAAAGTAAATATGGAATGCTATAGATGAAGGGATAATAAATAAAAAAATAGTTTCTGTAGACGAATGTTTTAACGAGAAGTATTATTCTGAAGAAAGTGAAAACTTTAAATGGATAAAATAAATATTAAAGTAAGAAAATTAACGCCAGAGCTAGCCAAAGATTATATACGCTTTTTTGACACAACCCCGCATGACGACAACATAGACGAAAATAAATGTTATTGCGTGTGCTGGTGCAATGATGATTTTGAGGGCAAGGATTTTTCTACGGCAGAAAAAAGAAGAGAATACGCGTATAAATATGTTAAAAATAACAACATTCAAGGTTATTTAGCGTATTATGACGACAAAGTCGTAGGATGGTGCAACGTCAATACTAAGTCAGATTGTTTAAAATGCGAAAGCTGGCGAAAGTTTATGAGCGATGCGCCTATAGAGGATGCTAGTTCTATCGTAAAGGTAAAATCAGTGTTTTGTTTTGTAATAGCGCCTAAGATGAGAAGAAAAGGAGTTGCCACGCTTTTATTAAAACATGTATGCGAGAACGCGGCTAAAGATGGATTTGACTTTGTGGAGGCATATCCTTATAAAGAGCCTACTTTTCAGTCGTCAGATTTTGCCGGCTATGTTGAGATGTATAAAAGATGCGGGTTTTATGTATTTTCAGAAACAGACCAAAGACTCATAATGCGAAAGCGGTTAAAGTAATATCTCGGCTTGCAAAATTAATTAGGCTGATTAAACATAATTTCACAGCGCTTAATTATAGTCCAATTCTTAAATAATATATTGACTTAAGTTTTTTTAGGAAGCTAAAATATTTAAGGCTTATTAGATATTTATATGGAAATGATTTATATGGAATGCGCTAAATTTTGAATTAAGACCTTAGCGGCAAAAAGCATGCAAAAGCGCCGGGCTTTTTAAAAATCAGCAAAAAAATCAAAGACTTAAGCTTTTAAAATATTTTATTATTTAACAAAATATCAAAATATTTCAATAATTCTTCTTTTGAGCAAGGGTTTGGCGATAACAACCAATTTAGACCAATATTTACCACGCCCCCGCTAAAAAAATCAATCAATATTTTTTTAGGAATCGTGTAATTTTTTCTATATTTATTTTTATCAATAAGATGTTCCAAAATATCTGTTGTAGTTGCTACTAAAAACCCAGCCGCCTTTTCAAAGCTATTTTGTTTCAATATCAAAAGAATCTTTTGCCTGTTTTCTTGCACAAAGTCAAAAACTTTGCCTATTAAAGAAATATACATTTCTTTTGGGCTATTATAAGTTTCTTTTTCTATCGCGGATAAAAACAACTCCTCTTTTAATTCGTCTATCACAAATTCTAATAGATTTTCCTTGCTATCAAAATGATTATAAAATGTCGCTCTGTGCACCATAGCCTTTTTGCATATATCCATTACGCTTATTTTTTCAAATGGAATATGCTCCAAAAGCTCAAACAAAGCTTTGCCTAAATATCGTTTTGTTCTTATTAGTCTCAAATCTTTTATTATAGTTTTATTCATGTTATTTTAGAAATTTTAAAAATATTCACAATTTATATAAAAATTTTCACAATTTATACAATATTCTCTTCTTGCGTTCAAATTCATATTATCATATAATATAGACAAGTGTCAACAAACTATACAACTGTCTATTCGGAGGATTTTATGCCAAAAGTAGAAGTTATAAATTTCACAAAAGACTATGGCTATGGTCGCGGGGTTTTTGACATTTCGTTCAATATAGATGAAGGCGAAGTTTTTGGTTTTTTAGGACCTAACGGCTCGGGCAAATCCACCACAATAAGGCACTTAATGGGCTTTAGTAAGCCCGACAAAGGCCTAACAAGAATATTAGGTCTGGATAGCTTCAAGTATTATTATAAGTTTATGGATAAAGTCGGCTATCTACCGGGCGAAATCGCCGTTCCCGAAGGGTTAAATGGCTATGAGTTTTTGGATATGATGAAAAAGCTAAAAAAAGCAAAAGACCAAAAATGGATTGATTATTTGCGCGAAGTTTTTGAGCTTGATCTTTGCGGCGAAATAAAAAGAATGAGCTTGGGCGACAAAAGAAAACTTGCCGTTGTCACGGCGTTTATGAACGACCCGGAAATTTTAATTTTAGACGAACCCACAAGCGGATTAGATCTTGCGACGCAACAAGTTTTTATTGAATTCATAAAAAATGAAAAAAAGCGCGGTAAGACTATTTTGCTATCTAGCCATATATTCAGCGAAGTTGACGTCACCTGCGATAGAATCGCGATTATTAAAGAAGGAAAAATCGTAAACGAGTTTGTTGCCAAAGACCTAAAACATAGCAAAAATAAAAACTATTTGGTTGAATTTAACTCAAGAGAAGACCTAAATGAGTTTTTGGCTGAAAACTCAAACAATCAATTCAAGATAGTAAGCCGAGAAAACAACAGAATAATTATAAACATTGACGATAATCATATCAATTCGTTAATATACGCCTTATCAAGATCCAAATTTAAAGGTTTTAATCATCTAAAAGAAACTTTGGAAGAATACTTTATGAAATATTACAAAGAAGACAAGGACTTTGGAGGGGTTGCCTGATGGAAACAGTAATACAAATAAAAAACCTTACCAAAGATTATGGCTGGGGCAGAGGCGTTTTTGATATTAACTTAAACATTTACAAAGGCGAAATGCTCGGATTTGTCGGCGCCAATGGAGCGGGCAAGACCACGACCATAAGGAATATTATGGGTTTTTTGAAGCCCGACCAAGGCCAAATAACGATTAACGGGCTTGATGCTTGGAAAGACAGCGAAAAGACCAAAAAATTTATCGGCTATGTCCCTGGAGAAATCGCCTTTCCTGACTTGAAGACAGGGAAAGAATTTATAAAATCCCAAGCTGAGTTTTTGGGCTTAAAAGAATTGTCATACGCTAACTTCTTAATCCATAAATTACAGCTTGACCCTAGAGCCAATTTAAAACGAATGAGCAAGGGAATGAAACAAAAAACCGCTATTGTCGCGGCTTTGATGGCCGATCCCGAAATTTTGATTTTGGACGAGGCCTTGACGGGTCTTGACCCGCTTATGAGAGAATCTTTTATAGAGATATTAAAGCATGAAAAAGAAAAGGGCAAGACAATTTTGATTAGCTCTCATTTGTATGAAGAACTCGAAAAAATTTGCGACAGAGTAGCTCTAATAAACAAAGGAAAGCTTATCGCTGTCGCGGATATGAATGAAATTAAAAACAGGGAGATTGCAGAATTCAAAATTGAATTTAACAATAAACAAGATTATATCAATTTCAAAAAATTAAATTATCAAATTATTAGAGACCAGCAAAAATATAGCCAAGTCACGATATCTATTAAAAAGAACGACATTAACAAATTATTTATGGATTTAAGACCGTTTAATGTAAAATTTATCGTCGAGATAAAATACACATTAGAAAAATATTTTAGCGAGATTATAAAAAAGGAGAAAAAACATGATAAGCAAACCGTTGTTTAAACAATCTTGCAAAGCTAACGCCGGGACATGGGTTTTTGTTTCAGCTGTTACTTGCGCAATGCTTATTATAACTATCCTTGTTCTAGGAAATTTAAATGTAAATGAAATTCGTTCGTCAATGACCGATATGTTTGTAAAAGACGCGATAGAGTCAACCATTGAAAAAAATTCGATGACATATTATGATATGACTGCCGCGGCGCTTGAAAGTTATGAATCCAGCTATGATAAATTAAATTTTCTATTAAATGTAGCGTTAGCCGAAGATAGGGATGTTATAATCGCGAATTACAAAACTTTGATAGAAGACGGCTCGGACGACCAACAAGCCCGCCAAGACATACAAACGGAGATGGAATTAAGCGACGAGGAATTTGCTGGAATCAATACCTTGATTGATTATTATTTGGCTCAAGGCGAAGACTATTCGCCGTCCAAAATATCAGAATATATATTGAATCAAATCGCGGACGCCGTATATTTACAAATCTTAGAGGAAGAAGGGCAAGAGGTTGCCAATACCGTCAAAGCATTTATTACAGCGGCTATTAACTCTTTTATAGCTTCGGGAGCAACCGACACGATCGAATTTGCCACAAACTATATTCCCTCGGTCGTAAGCGATGTTTTTCACGAACAAAGTTTTGATTATAACGACGAAAAAATATATGTCTCAAAATACTTTGCCAAAGAAAAAATTAGTAATATATCGTATAACTCGATAGTCTCATATAGAGGCGAGCTTGATATCAAAGAAAAACAGATAAGGGCGAACAATCCCGATTACTCAGACGAACAAGTCGCTCAAGAGTTAGAATCTTATAAGGAAACAATAATCGCCGACAAAAGCAAAACCTTGTTTGACGAGTTGCCCGGCAAAGTTGGTCAGGCTTTGAGCGAACTCGGCAGTATGGATGTTTATGAATTGGTAATAGGCGCGATCTTTTATCGCATAGCGGGATTATTACTTCCTTTAATATTTGTTATTATGACAGCCAATAACTTAATTGCCGGTCAAGTTGATTCCGGCTCTATGGCTTATATCCTTTCAACCCCCACCAAAAGAAAAAAGGTTACCATTACTCAGATGTGCTATTTGATTTTCTCACTATTCTCTATGTTCGTCCTTACCACGATCGCAAGCATGATAAGTCTTGCATCTGTTAAGACTGCGGACATATCTATAACCTACGGACAAATGCTGCTTCTAAACTTAGGCGCGTTTGTAACAATGCTGGCAATTTCGGGTATTTGCTTTTTGGCGTCTTGCTGGTTTAACAGAAGCAAATTTTCCATGTCTATCGGCGGCGGGCTTAGTATGTTTTTCTTAGTGGCGACAATACTAGGATTATTTGGCTCCAGCGTTATTCCAAGCGCGATAAGGATAGATGCTATGAAATACTTTAACTATGTTTCAATTTTGACGCTGTTTGATACAATATCCATATTGTCTGGGACTACGGCTTATTTATGGAAATTTGTTATTCTTATAGCCATTGGCGCTGTTACATATTTTTTAGGCATAAAAATATTTGATAAAAAAGATTTGCCGTTATAATGTAACGCCAAACAACTTCATTATTCTAACGCAACTTACCCAAATCTTAAAAGTCCATAGCGCATGTTATGGATTTTTTGTATTTCATTTTGCAAATTAATTAAATTCTATTAATGTTTAGTTTTTATCAATTATTTGTTATAATTAATATTATGAAACTATCCGATTTTAGATTAGGTCTTGGGACTTGGATGCTGGGGGATAATTCCAAGCTGTATAAGACCGAAAAAGAAGTTATCAAGCAAGCCATAAAAAGCGGTCTAAAAGTAATTGACACCGCCGAGATGTATGGCGAGGGCAGGTCCGAAAGCCTGATTGGCGAGGCCATAAAGTCTTTCAAAAGAAAGGATATATACCTCGTGTCCAAGGTTTATCCGCACAACGCGGGCTTTAGGAATATGGAGAGGTCGTGCCTAAACTCGCTAAAAAGACTGGGAACGGACTACCTTGACTTATATTTATTGCATTGGCGCGGGGGCATTCCTTTGGAAGAGACGGTCGCCGCGTTTGAGCGCCTAAAAGCCAAGGGCTACATAAGGGATTGGGGCGTGTCCAATTTTGATGCGGACGATATGGAAGAGCTGTGGAGTATCAAAAACGGCCCTAAATGCATAGCCAATCAAGTCTTGTATCATATAGGCGCGCGCGGCATAGAATACGATCTAATACCGTGGCTTCAAAAACATAATGTGACACTAATGGCGTATTCACCGCTGGCGAGCAATCCAAGATACAGGCAAGAAATCATCCAAAACCAAGCTATAAAATCAGTCGCCCAAAAACATAACGCCACCGTTTATCAAATAATGCTCGCGTTTGCATTTAGACACCCTAACACCGTTGCCATACCGAGAACATCTTCGCCCGAGCATTTGCGCGAAAACATCCAATGCCTAAACATCCAACTAGACGAACAAGACATGAAACTTATAGATTCAGCGTTCCCTCCGCCTACCCAAAAAACTCCTTTAGGGATTATTTAAGATATTTTAAAAGTAGGCTTTGATAGTTTTTTTTAATATTTAATAAAGGTTTTAAAAAGACTTTAAAGTTATTTATTATTGATTTTTATTTTGTTATAATTTTGTTATAATATAATAAATTTAATATAGCTTTTGTTGATTATTCTTTTTGGTTTTTCTTTTCTTAAGGTTTTAAACAATAAATAATAATTTAGTCATATAATAAAATTATTCCCAAAATAAGCGTTTTTTAAAAACCATTCAAAATGCGGGCTTTTGGTTTTGTTAAAATACTTTTTAAAAGAGGAAAAAAGTTATGGCAAAGAACGAAATACTTGATTTGATTGAAAAAAAAGATTATTTGCAAGTCAAGCAAATACTTACCAATATGAACAGCGTAGATATAGCCGATGTCTTTTCCCAATTGGGAAAGGCCAACCTCGCTGTTATATTCAGGCTTTTGCAAAAAGACAAGGCGGCGGATGTTTTTTCGTATCTTGACCATGACACCCAAAAGCATTTGGTCAATTTGCTCACCGACAAGGAGATAAGCCAGATAATTAACGACTTGTTCTTGGACGATGCGGTGGATTTTTTGGAAGAAATGCCCGCCAATGTCGTAACGCGCGTTTTAAAAAACACCAGCGAAGAGATGCGCGCCCAAATCAACCAATTTTTGCAATACGACAAAGACTCCGCCGGCAGCATAATGACCATTGAGTTTATAGACTTAAAACACGATATCACGGTTGAACAGGCTTTTGACGTAATCAGAAAAAAAGCCTTTGATAAAGAAACCATATATACCTGTTATGTCAAAGACGATACCCGCAGGCTAGTTGGAGTTGTGACGGTAAGAGAACTTTTGCTGGCGCCCAAAGACGCGCTCATCAGCTCGATAATGGAAACCAATGTAATAAGCGCCAAAACAACGGACGACAAAGAAGTCTTGGCCCAGTTGTTTACTAAGTATGGTTTGTTGGCGCTTCCTGTCGTGGACAGCGAAAACCGCTTGGTCGGAATAGTCACAATAGACGACGCGCTTACCGTAATTGAAGAAGAAGCTACCGAAGACATTGAAAAAATGGCCGCGTTGACGCCCGCCGAAAAACCTTATCTCAAAACCAGCGTGTTCCGCCTTGCGCTAAACCGCGTGGTATGGATGCTGATTTTGATGCTGGGCGCCATGTTTACGGGTCTTATAATAGAAGGTTATGAGGCTTCCATAAGCGCGCTGCCTATTTTGGTCGGGTTTATACCTATGCTGATGGATACGGGCGGAAATGGCGGCGCCCAAAGCAGCACACTAATAATTCGCGGCATGGCGGTGGGGGAGATTAAGCCTAGCGACGCGCCCAAAATATTATGGAAAGAACTAAGGGTGGCTTTGGTAATAGGCGTTATTTTGGGCTTATTTGTAATAAGCCGTATAATGATATTTAACAACGACCCTTCAAAATTGGCAATAGGCGATGCGCAAAATTCGCCCCTTAACCTTGCGCTTGCGGTCGCTTTGTCGCTTATGTGCACTATAATTATGGCAAAATTATTGGGCGGATTTTTACCTATAGCCGCGAAGACGCTAAAACTAGACCCCGCCATTATGGCGGCGCCGCTTATTACCACCATAGTGGACGCGCTCTCGCTTTTGGTTTATTTTAACTTCTTGAAACTTTTTATTACAGGGTTATAAAAAAAGCCTAAAAATTATTAATCAATTAAAAAGTCTTTATTTTTTGGGCGCTGAACCCGATTATTTCCAAAAAGCCCTAACAATGCGCTGGTTTTTTCGCGTTTTTTGCAAAAACTAGATGTATGATTAATTGGGAAGATTTTTTGCAGTTTATAACTGGCGCGGGGCTTAGGCTCTTTCAAGCGTTTTTATTGCTGATCGCGGGCTGGTTTGTTATCAAATATTTTACCAAATGGATAACAAGCCTAAAAGGCTTCAAAAAACTTGACATCGGCGCGCAGTCTTTTTTGAAGAGTTTATTGTCCGTTGGCCTAAAAGTAATATTATTTATCTCAATTATCGGCGTTTTGGGCGTGCCTTTGACTTCCATTTTAACGGTTTTGGCAAGCGCGGGGCTTGCCATAGGCCTTGCTTTGCAGGGCGCGCTGTCAAACTTCGCCGGCGGTTTTATGATTTTGATTTTTAAGCCTTTTAAAGCGGGCGATTATATTAACAACGGCGCTAACGAGGGCACAGTAGAATCCATAAATGTTTTTTATACCAAATTGCTGACCATTGACAACAAACTCATAACAATCCCCAACAAATCAATGATTGACACGGCAATAATCAATTACACCGCCCAAGACAAGCGCAGGGTGGACTTGAAAATAAGGGCGTCGCATGAGGCCGATATTGATAAGGTAAAAAAGGTTTTATTTGATATAGCTTACAATCACCCGCTTACCTTAAAAGAACCTTTGCCTTTTGTAAGGCTTTACGCGCATTTGCAAGACTCTATGGAATATATTTTGAGGGTATGGACGCTAAGGGGCGATTATTGGCCCGTATATTTTGACCTTATGGAACAAATCAAAAAAGAGTTTGACAAGGAAGGTATAACCATACCTTATCAACAAATCAGCGTGCATATTAAAGATAAGAATTAATTTTTATCTTATGCGGTTTAAGGCAAGCAAATAAAAATATTTTATTTATTCTTTTTTAATTTTTTTGTTAATTATTTTTTTATAATTTGCCTGATTGACCCATTTGGTCACGCTTTGGATACAATTGTGTTTTTGACGAAAAGCCTTGGCTATTTTGGGCTATAATTTAAGGCATATTGGGATATACTTTTTAGGAAAAAATCATGCGGCTTATTATGGATCCGTTAAAAATAGGCGGCTTGACAGCCTCTTTGCCCGTTGTGCAAGGCGGCATGGGCATAGGCATTTCATTGTCCGGGCTGGCTTCGGCCGTGGCCAACCAAGGCGGCATAGGCGTGATCGCCGCGGCGGGCATAGGGATGCTGGAACGCGACGGCAGGATTAATTACAGGCAAGCGTGCATAAGGCGGCTGTGCCAAGAAATAAGGCTTGCCCGTTCCCAAACCAGCGGGATTTTGAGCGTTAACATTATGGTCGCGTTGACCAATTTTGAGGAACTTGTCAAGACCGCGATAGAGGAAGGGATAGACATAATTTTTGCCGGCGCGGGCATTCCCTTTGATTTGCCGCAATTAATTCCAAAATCGCGCAAGACCAAACTAGTCCCCATAATATCGTCTGCCAAAGCCGCCAGCATGATTATAAAAAGATGGTGGACAAAATATCAGTATGTCCCCGACGCCTTTGTGGTGGAGGGGCCCAAAGCGGGCGGGCATCTAGGGTTTAGAGAGGACCAAATTACTCATCCCGATTACCAATTGGAAACTATCTTGCCCCAAGTAATTAAAGAGGTCAATTCATACAAAGACCAATTTGCCCAAGACATACCCATAATAGCGGCGGGCGGGCTTTGGACAGGCGAGGATATTTTTAATATTATGAGTTTGGGCGCTTCAGGCGTCCAGATGGCAAGCAGGTTTGTCGCAACGGAAGAATGCGACGCTTCGTTAGATTTTAAGAACGCTTATATTAAGGCCCAAAAACAAGACATAGGCATAATCAAAAGCCCTTTGGGCATGCCGGGCAGGGCAATCTTAAACGATTTTACCGCCCAAGCCCAAGACGGCAAAAAAACGCCTTATATTTGCCCTTTCCATTGCATCAAGCCTTGCGATTACAAAAACAGCCCGTATTGTATAGGCTTGGCGCTTGTGAACGCCAAAAACGGCAAATTCAAAGGCGGTTTTGCCTTTGCTGGCGCAAATGCGTATAAAGCCGAAAAGATAGAACCCGTTAAAACAGTTTTCCAAAAACTCAAAAGCGAATACGCCCAAGCCGCAAAAAATATCTCTAAAAGCCAAGCCTTGGCAAGATAAGTTTTTTAAAAATTTATGGGCGGGCGGCTATGGTCCACCACAATAGCGGGGTCAAAAAAATATTTCTTTATCCTTTGCGGATATTTAAGCATAGTAAACCCGTCCATATTAAGCCTTTCGCTTATCAGCATATTGTTTTGGCATTTAATGGACATTTCTTTGTAAACGGGACAAAAAATATTATAGCCTTTGCTTTTTAGATAGCGCGTTTTGGCGTCTTTCATATCAAAATACACGCCAAAAGGCGGGATGTAGATATTGGTTTTGCCCGTAATGGCGGCTATTTGGTTATCCCATTTTTCCAAGTCCTTTTTAAAATCTTCTAAGCCTATGCCTTTTTTAAACTTATTAGAATGGCTAAAGCTGTGGTTGGCGATCAGCCAGCCGCTTTTTTTCAAGGCATTTGCCACTTTTTTTGCTTGGGCTTTTTGGCAGTCGTTTTTTAGCCTGTAACCAAAAACGCCTTGAAAGCCCGTTACGGCGACTATGCCTTTTGCGCCGTTATGCGAAAAATCAGGGTATCGCGCTGCAAAATTATCCAAAATAGGTATCGCGTCGCCTTCCCAATCAACTATCTCGCCCGCGGGCGTTTTGACTATGGCGGCGATTTTGCCGTCTTTGACAACCAGCCTGTCGGCGAAACCGCAGCCTTTCATATAGTCATAATAATTGACATCGTCTATGGATATAACCAAGGGCTTTTTGCCTTTGGGCAAGACCAATCGCTTTTTGGTTAACTGCCCGTTTTTATATGTAATTAATTCGTTAATATCAATGAGAATAAAATTATTGATATAAAGATTGTATAATATCTTTTTAAATTCTTCGCGCGTGGTCATCCAATTATTATAGCCGTTTTTTAAACCGTCCGAAAAAGCAAGCTTTGGATTGATGATAAGGCTATGGAAAAAGATATGATAAACTTTGCCGTCGTAGATTTCATAGTCTTTTGGCAGGTTAAGGTCATCGTCGGCTATTTTTAAGATATTGTTTTGATGTTCCCTGCCGGCCTTGGCAAGCTTTTGGATATTAATATCAAAATTTTGCGCGCTTATTAAAACCGCGACAAAAACAAAAAGCGTTATTATTTTTTTGGCATAGACTCCCATATTAATATTATTTATAATCGCCTTTCAAATTATTAAAATTTTGAAGCATATGATTATCCAAAATGCAAAAAATATAATAAAACTATACAAAAAGGAACAAAAAAAATGAAAAAAGACCCTAAATGGCTTGATTATATGGACGACCGCTATGAAGAACGCGCCAAAAACGAAGAGTATTTTATAAAAAAATCCAAACAAAAACCCAAAAAGAAAAAATAAGACGCCGTATTCTATGGCGTTAAATAGTAACACAAATAAAAAAACGCCGCAATGGCGTTAAACAGAAAAAAACCTATATAACGCCCGTATTATTTAAAAATAAAGCTATGGTTTAGCTTTATTTTTTAGCGTAATAAAATTTTAGGCAAATCCCCAAAAATTATAAGATTATATAATCTTCTTATGGAAACAAAATTATCATAATCGTTTCATAAGAGTTTTTTGATTTTAAACAAAAACCCTAATCCAAAGTTTTCAAAAAACGCCTTAAGGAGTCGCGGTATTCGGGCAGCCTTTTAAATTCGCCCAAATCCAAAGACGACTTGGATAAAACGGTGTATAAAGGATGCTTTGCCAAAGTCGTATAATGTTTTGAATGTATAGGCTTGGGATAATTTTGGCTATTAATGTATTCCGCTATATATTTGGCAAGTTCGTATCTTGAGCATTGGCCTTCGTTGGTCGCGTGATATGTCCCGTATTTATCGGTTTTTATCATTTTCGCGATTAAATTAGCTAAGTCCGCCGTATAGGTCGGGCTGCTTATTTGGTCGTCAACTACATAATAGGGTATTTGGCTTTGGGATTTTTTTATGATGTCTTTTACAAAATTATCGCCGAAATACCCAAAAAGGCAAGATGTTCTTATTATAAAATATTTTTCAAGTATTTTTCTTATAAATAGTTCGGCCTCGTATTTGGTCGCGCCGTAATAATTAATCGGCTTTGGCTGGTCTATAACTTCGTAAGGCTTATCCGATTTGCCGTCAAAAACATAGTCCGAGCTGATAAATGCCAATTTGCAATCATATTTTTTGCATAGTTTGGCGATATTCTCCGTTCCCAAAACATTGACGCGCATGCATAAGTCTTTTTCCAACTCGGCCTTGTCCGCGTTAGTATAAGCCGCGCAATGTATGACAACATCGGGCTTGTGTTTTTCAAAACACCTTTCCAAAGCTTTATAATCCGTTATATCCAAAGCATAGCGCGAAAAGCCTAAGCAATTGATATTATTTTCTTTGAGCGTTTTTATAATGTCTTGCCCCAATTGCCCGTATGCGCCCGTTACCAAAACAGTCATTATATCCTCCCCCTTTTTTTTAAAATCGCTGGCCGCCAAATTTAATGCCGCGTAGACAATTTATTATCGCAGCCCACAAATCCCCTTAATAAATATGTATATGTGCAAGCAGTATTTATTATCCAAATATATGAAAAGAGGTATTTATTAATCAAAAATTAAATTTTTGGGAAATACTTTAAAAAAGCGTTTGGATTTTTGGCTTTGCCTAAATTTTTTCAATGATAAAAACTAAAAGCCCCAAAAAACGCCCGATATTTTTTAGGCGTTTTAATTTACATAGTCTTAGAAATAGTTTTTAATGCGTTTTTTTCCAGCCTGGAGACTTGGGCTTGGCTTATGCCAATTTCTTGGCTTACCTCTATCTGTGTTTTGCCTTCAAAATACCTAAGGTATAAAATCTGCCTTTCCCTTTCGGCCAGCTTTCTTATCGCTTCTTTTAGGGCGACGCTTTCCGTCCAATTTTCGTCCGAGTTTTTTTCGTCGCTTAGCTGGTCCACCAAAGTTATAGTGTCGCCCCCGTCATGATAAACCGGGTCAAAAAGCGAGACAGGGTCGCTTATAGCGTCCAAAGCGTATACGACTTCCCTCAAAGGCATGTCAATGGCGGCGGCTATTTCTTCCATTGTCGGCTCGTTGCTGCATTTTAGTTCCAGTTCTTCTCTTGCCTGAAGCGCTTTATACGCCGTGTCCCTCAAAGACCTGCTTACCCTTACGCTGTTGTTGTCCCGCAAAAACCTTCTTATCTCGCCTATTATCATAGGCACGGCGTAAGTGGAAAACCTGACATTAAGCGACATATCAAAGTTGTCAATGGCTTTTATAAGCCCCACGCATCCGACCTGGAAAATATCGTCAATATTTTCTTTTCTGCCCATAAACCGCTGGACAACACAAAGCACCAATCTCATATTGCCTATAATAAACTCTTGGCGCGCCTGCTCGTCGCCGCTTTTGAGTTTTTTCATTAAGTCGTTAATTTCTTGATTTGTCAATTTGGGAAGGGTGGAAGTGTCAAGCCCGCAAATTACAACCTTTGCCATATATCCTCCAAAAAATCTCGTATGGAATATAGTTTTGGCTTAACTAGCGGCTTTTATACTTAGGGAAAAATTATTTGCCTTTGGCTTCACAAAAAGCAAAGTTTAGACATATATAATCTACTAAGGGTTTTTTAAGGAAAAATGGAAATACAGCTATCGTTTTGCGAACTAAGAAAAAAAGACGTGGTCAATTTGATTGACGGGCGCAAGCTAGGCAGGATAATTGACATTATTTTTGACATTAAGGGGCGCGTTGAGGGCTTTTTGGTGCCCGGATTTAAAAAATGGGCTTTTTTTAAGGCGATGGATAACATCTTTATAAGATGGTGCAACATAAAAAAAATCGGCGAGGATGTTATTTTGGTGGAACTTAGACCCTCTTTCCACTCGGCAAGGCCCAAGGGCTGCGAATGCCGCCATTTCCACGACAAAGGCTTCCACGACAAAGGCAGGCACGACCATTACAGCAAAGAAGATTTATGCGTGGACTTTTATCCCAATAACGACGGCTACGCTGCCGACAAACAAGACGACGACAGCTACTATATAAACCCCCAAAACACGCATTCTTAAATATCCTTTAAAAAACAGCGTTTTAAGGATCAAGCCCCAAAAAACGCGCGTTCATAAATTTTTTTAAAATAATCCCAAAAATTTTTTAAAAAATCCCCAAAAAAATCTATTTTTTAAAAAATCTTTTTAAAACTTTTTGGCTGATAAAGGCTATATTATTTTTTTCTTTTTTTTATATATCAAATAGTGTATAATTAAAAGAAAAAGGTCGAATAAAGATGAAATGTCCGTTTTGCGGCCACACTGAAAGCAAAGTCGTTGACAGCAGAGCCACAGACGAAAACAATTCTATAAGGCGGCGCAGGGAATGCCTTGAATGCAAAAAGCGCTTTACGACTTACGAAACCATAGAAACCACGCCTATTTTAGTTATCAAAAACGGCGGCAACCGCCAGCCTTTCAATCCCGAAAAGATTAAGCTAGGCATCATTAAGGCGTGCGAAAAGCGTCCCGTTCCTATGCAAAAAATTGACGAACTCGTGGAAGGCATAGTCAAAAAGATTAACAACTCAATGCTAAAAGAAATCCCCTCCAGCCAAATAGGCGAAATGGTTATGCAAGAATTAAAAGAAATTGATGAAGTGGCCTATGTCCGCTTTGCCTCCGTGTATAGAAAATTTAAAGATATCAACACTTTTATGGACTTTATAGAAGAGGCCGAGCTAAAAAAATAATTAGTCTTTAGATTGGTGGGATTATATGAAACCAAGTTATATTGCCGCTTTGGACCAAGGCACAAGCAGTTCAAGATGTCTTATTTTTGATAAAAGTTGCAACGTAGTCTCAAAGTCCCAAGAAGAGTTTAGGCAGATTTTTCCCAAGCCCGGCTGGGTGGAGCACGACCCCGACGATATAGCCAACACTCAAATTAATGTTTTTTTTTGACGCGCTAAAAAAAGCCAATCTAACCGCGCGCGATATCGCGGCCATAGGCATTACCAATCAGCGCGAAACCGTCATCGTTTGGGACAAACACAGCGGCAAACCCGTCCACAACGCTATCGTATGGCAATGCAGGCGCACCGCCGATATGATGGAGC
>JAAZDJ010000032.1 GCA_012512255.1 Clostridiales bacterium
GATTTTAACAACCCGCCAGCCAGCATTACCGTCATGGCGCAATTGGAAGTGGGACAAAGGATTACGGCAAAACCCGCTTCCAAAGACTACGGCGCTTTGACCGTGGGGATTGACAGCAAGTATCAAGCCAAAATTACCCGCAAAGTCAAAAAAGAGATGTTTATACCCCGGCCCAAAGTTGACTCTTGCGTAATACATTTGGCTTATCGCCCGTATAAAATAGACGATTATGGTTTTTTCAAAAGAACGGTAAAAAGCGCGTTCAGCGCGCGCAGAAAACAGCTTATAAACAACCTATCCGCCGAGTTTGGCCTGGCCAAAGATGTTTTAAAAGACATCTTGCAATCAATTAACCTGGACGCCAATATCCGCGGGGAGATGTTAAATACCCGACAGTTTATAGATTTATCGGCTGCCTTAAAAAAATACATCCAAAACAAATAAAAAGCCGTCTTATCTTGGGCGGGGGTTATTAAATGAACATTAATTCAAACAAAAATTTTATAAACTTAATAAACTTATAATAAAATAATTATTAATAAAATAATTATAATATTCAATAAAAAACCCAAAACCAAAAAACGCCTTTCAATCTTAAAGTTAAGGGCGTTTGTTTTGTTTATAGCTGATGAAATTTTTTATGGCGTTTTAGGCAATATTGCCAAACGGCATTATTTGCCTAAGTTTTCACATTATTTGCATTTTTTGGCATATAAATTACTGATATGTATTCGTATTACGACCTAAGGGTTGACATCCAATACTTGACAAGGATGGGCGCGGACCTTTTGTACATAGGCAACACGGTTTTGGGCCGGCCTATCCCGGCGCTTCATATCGGGGATTATTCGCCCAACCAAATACTTATCCAAGGCGGCGTCCATGCTAGAGAGCATATCACATCCCAGCTTATAGTGGAGCTTATATATTATGTGTTAAGACCTCATGGGACTGATTTTGGCGGGGGCGGGATGTATTTTGTGCCTATGGTGAATATTGACGGCGTTATGCTTTGCCAATTTGGGCTTGCGGAAGCGCCGCAATCTTTGCATGAGTTTTTGCTGAACATAAACGGCGGCAGCGACGATTTTTCGCTTTGGAAAGCCAACATAAACGCCGTGGATATAAACACCAATTTTCCGGCGCGCTGGGGAACGGGCGTTCAGAATGTGTTTTCGCCCGCGCCGTCGGATTATGTGGGACCCTATCCGGCGTCCGAGCCCGAGACGCGCGCGCTTATGGATATAACTTTAAGGGTTTATCCGCAGCTTACCATAAGCTACCACGCTCGCGGGCAAGAGATTTATTGGCAATTTTATCAGCAAGAGCCCAACCTCTCGCGCGATAGGGCGATAGGCCAAGTCTTTAGCGAGCTTACCACCTATGCCCTAATAGACGGGGCATTGGGCAGCGCGGGCGGATACAAAGATTGGTGCATTCAAGATTTTTTTATTCCGGCTTATACTTTTGAAATAGTTGACGCATCCTATCCTTATCCAATAGACTATATAGCGTTAGAAGAAGATTGGGAGCTTAACAAGCTTGTGCCCATTACCGCGTTAAACCAAGCAAAAGCGGTTTTTGGCTAAAAATATTTTTTTAACCCTTATATCATTTTTTAAAAAACAATCTATTGCGATAAGGTTGATGCCAATGACAGACGAACAATTTATGCTGATAGCGCTACAGGAGGCAAAAAAAGCCCTGAAGACCAAAGACGTGCCCGTGGGCGCCGTCATTGTCAAGGACGGAAAGATTATATCCAAAGGACATAACGAGCGCGAAAAACATAACGACGCCACAGCGCACGCCGAGATCGTGGCAATACGCCGCGCCAACAAAAAACTCAAGTCTTGGTATTTGGACGGGTGCGTTTTGTATGTGACCATGGAGCCGTGCGTCATGTGCGCGGGCGCGATTATCAACTCGCGCATAGATAAAATCGTCTTTGGCGCCTCGGACTTTAGGTTTGGCTGCTGCGGGACGCTGTATAATTTGCCCGAGGACGAGCGTTTTAACCACAGGGCGCGGGTGGTAAGCGGCGTTTTGCACGAACAGTGCGCCAAACTGCTTACCGATTTTTTTAAAGATTTAAGAGAAAAGCAATCCCGACAAACAAAAGAGTAAACTATCATTTATAGCCAAAAAAATGCTATATTTTAGGCGAAAAAGAGTTTTTTGAGGCCTTGGGCGCTTGTTATCGCCTTTGGTTGTAAATTATTGACATTATTTTTTAAAGGTAATAAAATAAGAATATGGTCCAGGATTTTTGCGGTGTGATCCTAAGGGTAGACAATCCTAACTTTAAACGCAGCCCCTCTTACGAGATAAAAATTTGGGGCAAGTCAATCTTAGAATGGGTGTCTTCCGTATTTTGGGAAGAGCCCATTATTTATGCCGACATAACGGGCAACGAAAAGTCCGATGCCGCGCTTATAGACCAAATCCTAAAAAATAACGATTTGGACCGCCAATATATCGCCATTTTGTTTTCGGACACTCCATTGATTACACGAAGAACCATAATGGAAGCCGTTGAGTATTGCAAATAAAACGACTTGGACTATGTAAAGATGACTCGCGTGTACATAATTAAAAAGGACTGCCCAAAACCTTTTGGCGAAATCGCCAAGTCCAAAACGCATTATTTCTCTTTTGAGGACGATTTTTTGACGGCTTATAACTTTAAGACGCTTTCGCTAATCAACGAAGTGCAAAAACAACGCATATTAGAACGGCATATGCACAACGGCGTTTATTTTCTGGACCCGTCGTCCGTTTTTATTGACGACACCGTTGAGATAGCCAGCGGGGTGACCGTCTATCCCAACAATCATTTGATTGGGAGCACCAAGATTAGCCAGGGCGCTGTTTTATACGACGGAAACTTTATTGCGGACAGCGTAATCGGCCAAAACGCCCAGATAAGATCGTCTAATATTAACGGCAGTTTCATAGGCAATAATACCACAGTGGGGCCGTTTGCGTATTTGCGTCCAGAAAGTTATATCGGCGAGGACTGCCGAATAGGCGATTTCGTAGAAACCAAAAAGGCGCGTATAGGCAACAAAACCAAAGTCGCGCATCTTACATACATAGGGGATTGCGAGCTTGGCCAAAATTGCAATGTCGGCTGCGGTGTGGTCGTTTGCAATTATGACGGCAAGAACAAGCATTTTTCCAAAGTGGGCGACAATGTGTTTATCGGCAGCAATACCAATATTATCTCGCCCGTAGTGATTGAGGATAACGCGTTTATCGCGGCGGGTTCTACCATAAACCAAAACGTGCCAAAAGATAGTTTGGCTATCGCAAGGGCGCGCCAAGTCAATAAGCCCGGCTACATGAAAATAAAATCGGAGGAATAGTGAAATGGTTACGCACAACAACAACATCAAACTCTTCGCAGGCAACGCCTGTCCCGTCTTAGCCAAAGAAATCGCCAATAGGCTGAATATAGAACAGGGCAAGATGGAAGTGGGCAGGTTTTCGGATGGCGAAATAAATGTCCATATCATGGAAAGCGTGAGGGGTTGCGATGTTTTTGTGGTGCAGTCCACTTGTTCGCCCGTCAACGATAACTTAATGGAGTTGCTTATTATAATTGACGCTTTGCGAAGGGCCAGCGCGGGCAGAATTACGGCCGTTATGCCGTATTTCGGCTACGCGCGCCAAGACCGCAAGACCCGAGCACGAGACCCCATAACCGCAAAGCTGGTCGCCGACCTTATAACTTCGGCGGGAGCGGACAGGGTGCTTACTATGGACTTGCACGCGCCGCAGCTTCAGGGCTTTTTTGATATCCCTGTTGACCATTTGTTTGGAACGCCCGTTTTGTGCAGAGAGATAGCCAAAACAGACTTATATAAACAAGACTTCGTGGTGGTTTCGCCCGATATGGGAAGCGTGTCTCGGGCAAGAGCTATGGCGCAAAGGATGCACACGCCTTTGGTTATTGTGGACAAGCGCAGGCCCGAGCCAAACTCCGTGGAAGTAATGAATATTATCGGCGAAGTAAAAGGCAAGGCGTGCTTGCTTGTGGATGACATGATTGACACGGCGGGAACGATTTGCCAAGCCGCGCAGGCGCTTATGGACGCGGGCGCTACCGAGGTTCACGCCTGCTGCACGCACGCCGTATTAAGCGGACAAGCCGTGGAGAGGTTGGAAAAATCGCCGCTTAAGACCATAACAATGCTTGACACAATAGAGCACAAAAGCAAACTCACCAGCGACAAGTTTAAGACGGTGAGCGTTGCGCCTATATTCACCGAAGCCATACAAAGCATATATATGGACTTGCCTTTGAGCAGGCTTTACGAATAAACAATGAAAATCATAGTAGGTCTTGGCAACCCGGGCAAAAAATATCTTCGCGCCTTCCATAACGTCGGATTTATGGCGCTGGAAGCCGCGGCCCAAAAATTAAACTTAAAAATCAAAAAGCTAAGATGCAAAAGTTTGATAGCCGAGTCCAATCTAAACGGGAACAAGTTTGTGCTTGCCTGTCCCCAGACATATATGAATTTAAGCGGCGAGGCTGTGGTTTTACTGTTGCAAAAATTTAAAAGCACCCTTGACGAGCTTTTGGTGGTCTATGACGACGCCGATATTAGCTTAGGGTCGTTAAGGCTAAGGCCTTGGGGCGGAGCGGGCAGTCACAACGGCATGAAAAATATAATCCATTGCCTTGGCAGCGAACAGTTTAAGCGCCTGCGGATTGGCATAGGCCCGCCGTCCGAGCATATACCCTTGCATGAGTATGTACTTCAAGATATTCCGCTAGATTTAAGGCAGGCTATGTTTGAGGCGATAATGCGCGCAAGCGACAGCATAATTGACTGGATAGGCGGCGCGCCTTTTGACGCCGTTATGCAAAATTACAACAAAACAATTTAATTTATTAAGAATTTAACCAAAATAATAATATATGCCTATAAAAAATAATCTTCCAATACCGCGCGAGGTTCAAGATATCGCGCTTTTGATCTCGCGAGGCTTTTCAGCCTCGCTATTTGGCTTGTCTTTGGGAGAAAAAACTTATTTTGCCGCCTGCATTCCCGATTTTGTTTTGTATGTAGCGGCGGACTATTACCAGGCCTCAAAGGTTTGCGGGCAATTGTCCCATTTGTGCGAGGCCGCGCTTTTGCCCGCGATTCCTGACTTATTGACATACAAACAAAGCGCTTCCGAGGAAATATTTTTTAAGCGCATAGACGCCTTAAACAGGCTTATTAGCGGCAAGCTTGATGTTTTGGTTGTAAGCGCGCAGAGCTTGTGCGAGCTGTTCCCCAAAAAGTCCGACCTTAAAGACAATATCATTGAAATTTCCCTAAACCAGACGGTTAACATAGACGGTATCGTATCCAAGCTTCGTTTTGGCGGATACAAAAGGGCGACGCTTGCGAATTCTCCCGGTTATTTTTCGCTAAGGGGCGATATTTTGGATATTTATCCTTACGCGGGCGAGCCCGTAAGGATCGAATTTTTTGGGGATTTGGCGGAAAGCATAATGACCTATTCCCCGAGCGCGCAGACACGGTTAACCCCCTTGCAAAGCGCGACCATATATCCGGCCACGGAGTTTTTTGTAAGCCAAGATTGGATAGAGAAGCTAAAAAAAGAAATCCCGCTAGCGCGCAATGACAGCCTTGACCCCGACTCAAAAGCCCGTCAAGACAGAATTATAGACGAATTGATGTTCAAGCTGGAAGCCCAGTCAATTGATAACTCTTTTGCGTATATCTCTTATATGTTGGACATGCGGCCTTTGGCCGAGCTTTTGCCCCAAGACGCAATAATTATTTACGACGAGCCAAAGTTGGTTTTGGACGCTTTTGACAATTTATACAGCGAGCATTATTCGCGGTTTAAATCCTTGCTTGAGTTGGGCGAAGTCTTCTCAGGATCGGAGAGGCAGCTTATAGCCCGCCAAGAAGTTTTTGGGCTTTATGAAAAGTTTAAAAAATGCGCTTTATGCAAGATTGTCTCGTCAAACAAAATTTTTGAGCCCGATAAGATTTTTAACTTCAGGGCGACGCCTATAACGCGCTATGTCAACAATATGGAAGAACTGATCCAAGACTTAAAAAACTGGAAGGCTAATTCCTACAGCGTCTTGCTTACGGCAAAGGACCAATCATCAGCCAAATCGCTGCAATCGGCTATAGCCGAAAAAGGATTGTTTATAGATATACGCGACCAAATCCCGTCGGGCTTTTTGGATTCTTCTAAAATAATTATCTCTCCCATAAAAACGGGCATTGGGTGTTCTTGGCATAACGATAAATTCATACTTATAGGCAACGACGATTTGTTCGCCAAAAAAAGAGCGCTTTTGCCTTCGCGGACCAGAGATGTCTTTTTTGAGGTCAAGGAGGGCGATTACGTCGTCCACTTTATACACGGCATCGGCATTTGCAGGGGCCTAACCCGCCTGAGCAGCAGCTTAGGAACGAGGGATTATATCGTCATAGAATACCGTAACGGCGACAGGCTTTATGTGCCCACCGAGCAGTCCGATTTGCTGTCCAAATACAGCGGCTCGTCGCCTAAATTGTCCAGGCTGGGCGGCGCGGAGTTTGGCAAAATCAAACAAAAAGTAAAAAACGAAATCAAAAAAATGGCGTTTGATTTGCAAGAACTTTACGCGCAAAGAAGCCAGCAAAAAGGCCATGTTTATGAGATAGACGAGAAGTTGCAAAGGGCGTTTGAGGATTCTTTTGAGTTTGCCGAGACCCCAGACCAAAGGACCGCAACTGATGAAATCTTAAACGATATGAGAAAGGGCGTGGTAATGGACAGGCTTATTTGCGGCGATGTGGGCTATGGCAAGACCGAGGTGGCTTTGCGCGCGGCTTTTGCTACCGTTATGTGCGACCGCCAGGTCGCGTTTTTGGCGCCCACCACCATATTGTCCGAACAGCATTACAGGACGGCCTGCGAGCGGATGAAAGACTGGGGCGTTAACGTGGAAGTTCTAAACCGCTTTAAGTCCGCAAAAGAGGCCAAAGACATCCTAAAAAGGCTAAAGGCGGGCGAGATAGATATCTTGTGCGGCACCCACCGTATCTTGTCCAAGGATGTGGAGTTTAAGGATTTGGGGCTTTTGATTTTGGACGAAGAACAGCGCTTTGGCGTGGAAGATAAAGAAAAAATCAAGACGCTGAAAACCAATGTCAATGTTCTGAGCATGTCGGCCACTCCCATTCCCAGGACATTGCATATGTCGCTAAGCGGAATAAGGGACATAAGCATCTTGAGCGTTCCCCCTGCCGATAGACTGCCTATACAAACTTATATCGCCGAATTGTCCGACGGGCTTATAAAAGACGCCATCACCCGCGAGCTAAGCCGCGGCGGACAGGTATTTGTGGTCTATAATCGCTCTGAATTTATTGACGGTTTCGCGGCCAAGGTAAAAAAACTGGCGCCCCAAGCCTTGATAGAGGTTGTTTTCGGCACTATGCCCGAGTATCAGCTTGCGCGCGCGGTCAAAAGGTTTTACGAGGGCGAAAGCAATGTCTTGGTCTGCACCACCATAATAGAAAACGGAATTGACTTGCCAAACGCCAATACCCTGATTGTGTGCAATGCCGACAGGTTCGGGCTTAGCCAGCTTTACCAGCTAAGAGGCAGGGTGGGCCGAAGCAATAGGTTAGGTTATGCATACCTTACCTTTGAGCCCGACAAGGAACTGACTTCGCAAGCTTATAAAAGGCTGGAAGCCTTAATGGAATTCACAGAATTGGGCAGCGGGTTTAAGATCGCGCTCAAGGACTTGGAAATAAGGGGGGCGGGCACGGTTTTGGGCAAAAAACAACACGGGCATATGGAAAAGGTGGGATACGAGCTATATACCAAACTCTTAATCCAGGCCCGGCAAGAGCTGGAAAATAAGCAGGCGAAAGAAATAGCCGAATGCCGCATAGAAACCGATTTTGACGCCTATATTCCCGATGAGTTTATAGACGACAGCGGCGTCAGAATGAGGCTTTATAACAAAATCTCGTCCATCCAAACGCCCAAAGACCGGATGGACATACTCCAAGAAATAAAAGATGTCTTCGGGGCTGTGCCCAAACAAGTGGAAAATTTGGTCAATGTGGGATTGTATAAAGGCTTGGGCGTGCGGGCAAGAGCCAGCGTCGTCCGCTTGGAAAAAAACAATGGCTGGATATTGTTTAACGAAGTTACGCCCGAGCTTATTGATATTGTCAACCAATTTCAAGACTGCGCTTATTTGGACTTAAGCAAAAAACCCAAAGTTTTGGTCAAAAGCCAAGCATATAAAAATGTCTATGGTTTCTTGGAGGCTTTGGCTAATAAATACGACCAAAAAGAATTGCTAAACAACTAAAAATTAAGTATAATATTAGATACTGCAAAATTATAGGCACATAAAGGTCGGAGATGATATGATAAAAAAACTATTGACAATCTTGTTATGCATAGCGCTTGGGCTGGGCGTTTTGTCGGGCTGCAGGCTGTTTGTGCTGAACGAGGAAAAAGACTTGGCCGAATCGGTGGCCGTTATAGCGTCAAGAACTTTGCCCATAAAAATCAAAAAAGACAACGGCGGTTTTGAGGACAGCATGTTTACCTCAGAAGAAAGGGTTGTTTCCAAGCTTGAATTATATAATGTTTTTAGGCAATACGGCCAAGACTATCAATCCCAATACGGCATGTCGGCCCAAGAAGCTTATGACAAACTGCTTGACCAGTTAATTGAACGCGAGTTATTGATAAACGAAGCCCAAAGGCTTATCGCCGCCAACTTAATCAAATTCAGGCAATCCGAGCTAAACCAAATTTGGAAAAATGTATATGACCAGATTGACGACGAATTGTATGAGTTTGAAACCGAAATCGCCAAAGAATACGATCAAGAAATATATATACGCGGACAAGGCGAAGACCTCGAGCCCGATTGGCCTGTCTTGGAATACGCCTACGCGCCTGACGAGGATGAAGACTCCGACTATGAAATAAAAGACAATATTATTATGGACGAAGAGCCTTGGCAGCCCGAAGGCAGCAGGGGCCCTATATTTGATTATTCCATTATTGAACACGGCGCGGAAAAAGCCAAGCAAGCATATTTTAAAACGGACGAATACCGCCTGGCCGCGTTAAAGACCGAGGCTTTGAGAAGATTTCTGCAAGGCATAAGGGAAAGAATTAACCCCGATATTTTGTCGCCCGCGAACGCGGCTAAGTTTGAAGCCGATCTTAAAAAAATAGACCAATACAAAAACACCCCGCCGCACGAATTCGCCAAATTATATACCCAGCTTCAAGATTTTTGGTTTATAAGATATCTTTATTACGAAAACGCGTATAACGCGATGTTGTTTAACAAGCTGCAAGAATACGCCGAAAAGGATGTGGCGGTAACAGAAGAAGAGGTAAAAGCTTATTACAACAAAAAGTTAGCCGAACAAAAAGCTTCCTTTGACGCCGATATTTCCAATTATATCTCAGCGTTAAAAGACGGCAACGACCTGATATTGTATCACCCTCAAGATGTAAAATGGTTTTATGTTAAGCATATACTGATTCCTTTTTCGGACGAGCAAAAAGCCAAGATTGACGAATACAAAAAGCTAGGCGTTAGCGAAGAAGCGGTTAAGGCTTTCAGGGATAAGCTTGCGGGTCAAATAACCTCTTATGCGCATGAGTTTGGCTATAATGTGGGCGAGCCCAAACATATATCCGTTATAGAAAACGAAATATATGGGAAAATGAAACATTTGGAGGGCAAGTCAAGTTCGGCCGAGCGGAAATTTGAACAGCTCATCTTCAAATACAATACCGACCCGGGCATCTTTAATAATGTCAAGGGTTATGGAATGCAGTACGCGACCGAAAAAGGCGAATCGGGATATCAGCTTGAGTTTGAGGAAGCGTCGTTTAAGCTGTTTGAAAAAGGCGTTCTGGGCGCCATTGAAAAGGCCGTTACCGACTACGGCGTGCATTATATAATGCTGTCTTCCATTGTCAAGCCTGAAACAAAACAACTGGGCGAATACACAAGCGTGTTCCAAGACGGCCTGCATGACACCACTTACCAAAAAGCTTTGGAAAAAGAGCTTTTGGACAAGAAAAAAGCCGACGCTTTTACCAATTACCAAAACCAAATTCTTAAGCAGCTAAACAGGGAATGGAAGCCGTATATCACCATTTATAAAGACCGCTATAAAAGGCTTGTTAAGCTCGCGAAAGGCTAATAAGGCTTTAATATAAAACTTTATAAAACGCATTATTAAAAAATATGCCCTTTCGCTTATCGGGCATATTTTTATAAATATGGGAGATTAATTATGTTTATTAGCAAAAAGGCGCAAACCATCCGAGAATATACGGCGGGCGAGCAAATCAATTGGGGATATATCAAACTAAACTCCAACGAAAACGCCTATCCGCCGTCCAAAGCCGTGTTAAAGGCTATTAAAGACGAAACCAGGCTTAACTATTATCCCAATCCCAAAGCCGAGGGTCTAAAAAAGGCGCTGGGCAAACTGTATGGCATTAATCCCGATAATATTTTTATCGGCAACGGCAGCGACGAAGTTTTGGGGCTTGCGTATATAGCCTTTTTTGACCCAAAGGACAAGGATATCGTCTTTGCCGATATCACTTATAGTTTTTATCCCGTATGGGCCGAGCTTTATGATATCAATTACCGCGAAATACCCGTAGGGGACGACTTTGCCATTAACGCGGACGATTATCTAAATCTAAATAACTGCCAAGGCATTATTATAGCCAACCCGAACGCGCCCACTTCTTTGGAAATGGCTTATAAGGACATTTTAAAGATTGTAAAAGCCAACCAAGACAAGGTAATAATCATAGACGAAGCTTACGCGGATTTTGGGACTTATAACTGTTTGGATTTGGCCAAAGAATATAACAATGTCTTAATCGTGCGCACTTTTTCCAAAGCTTGGGCGCTGGCGGGCCTAAGATGCGGCTTTGCATTCGGGGATATTAATTTAATAAAAGGCCTTGAAAAGATAAGGGATTGTTTTAACAGTTACTCTATTGACCGCCTTGCCCAGGCGGGCGCGATGGCCGCGGTAAACGATTACGAACACGCTAAAAAGACAACAAATAAAATAATTAACACCCGCCAAAGAGTAATCTCGTCCTTAAAAGAAAAAGGCTATAATGTGCTTGATTCTAAGACTAACTTTATCTTTTTTAAGCCCAATTTGCCCGCAAAGACCGTAGCGCAAAGACTAAAAGAGCGCAAAATTTTGGTAAGGCATTTTGACAACCCTAAAACAAAAGATTATCTAAGGGTAAGCATCGGCGCGGACGAGCAAATGGATAAGTTTTTGGACGCGCTTGCAAAAGTCGATAAATAAAAAAATCTTTCATTTTTATTATAAATCGTTTGATTTAAAATAAACGCCAATGGTATAATCAATTTTAGGAGTTTATATTATGGACGACCCTAGCGGGAGAAGCAAAATATTAAATTAGACAATTAACCGCCCGTTTAAAGATAATTAATGCGCGGTTAATTGTTCCGCGCATTTTTTATAATAATAAATAGGCGATGTGTTATGGTAAGATACTTTTTTACTCCTGTCGGCGAAAAAAACGCCCATGAAATTGAGTCCGCGGCCAAAAACTGCTGGATTCATATGGAAAACCCAAACGATTTGGAAATAGAAAACATATCGGCTGTCACGGGCGCGCCCGCGCAGATGATAAAAGCGGCTCTGGACGAAGAAGAGCGCGCGCGTATTGAAATTGAAGACCAATGCAAACTTATCTTGGTTGATATCCCTATAATGAACGAGTCCGAGGAAGGAGAGTCTTATTATTATAACACATTGCCGTTAGGCATAATCATAACCGGGGAGCATTTTATCACCGTTTGCCTAAAGCCCACCTCGGTTATTAGCGATTTTATACAGGGCAGGATAAAGGGCTTTGATATTAACAAGCCCACCAGGTTTTTGTATCAAATTCTTTATAACAACTCGGTTAAATTTTTGCATTATCTAAGGCAAATAGACAAATTAAGCAACCGCATACAGCTCAAACTGCACAAATCAATGAAAAATAAAGAGCTTATCCAGTTGCTTGAGCTGGAAAAGTCTTTGGTTTATTTCTCCACGTCCATAAAGTCCAATCACGCCGTTTTGGAAAAAGTTTTGGCGAGCTCAATCGTCAAGCACTATGACGAAGACCAAGATATCTTGGACGACGCCGTCATAGAAAGCCGTCAGGCCATGGAAATGGCCGATATTTACCGCGACGTGCTAAGCGGCACAATGGACGCTTTCGCCTCGGTTATCGGCAACAACCAAAACAAAGTGATGAAACTCTTAACCGCCTTGACCATTATTATCACTATACCCACCTTGATAGCGTCCTTTTTCGGCATGAACACGCCGCTGCCGCTGCAAACCCACAAACTCGGGTTTTGGATAATCGTAGGGATCTCGGCTTTATGCTCAGGGATTGCGGCGTTGATTATGTATAGAAAAAAGATGTTTTAGATAAAAAAATCCTCTCAAAACGGCTTTGAGAGGATTTTTTTTAGAGTTTTGGGCGATTTATATGTCTGCCGTTATTTGACGATAAATTAATATTCGTTCTCCCGCGGGCAAAGGCTCTTTAAGGTTGGGGTTGTTTTTTAGGATTATCTCGGGAGTGGTATGCAGCGCTTTGGCGACATCCCATAACTTTTCGCCCTGGCGGGTTATGTAAACCGCTATCGCGCTGTCTTTGGCTATTTTTAATTCGCCAATTTGAATATCCTTTATGTAATAGCCGATTTTTTTCTTATACACATTTATGCAAAACTTGACGTCGGCTTTTAGTTCGATCTCGCCTCTTTTTCTGGGCTGCGCCCAAACTTTCAGGATGCAAGCCTTGCCGTCAAAGTCTAGCTCGCCTTGGGGCAGGTCGCACTTGACGGTTAAGGAATACGGCAGCTCCACGGACACTGAGTTTCGGGTTTCGTATTCGTTGTTCCAATAGATTATGCCCGTATGCAAAACGCCTTCTATTGTAAGCTTGTCGCCTTCGTTATAGATATTGGCCACTTGGGCTTTGGAAGAGGTAAGGCAAACAATTTTGTCCACGGCGGGCAATTCCTCGCCCAAATCGGCCGCGCCCTCTATTGACTCGTCAATTACCTTGACGCCTTCGAACTGCTTGATATCTATGCTCTCGCCTATGATTTTGATTTCTTTGGATACGCTGAACGCGTCCACGACGGTCGCGGCTTTGGCCTTGCCGATGGCGCGGCAATCGGCGCCCATCTTAAAATCGCATTTGATTGTTTTGCTCTGGGTCGCCAAATCGTCCGTCAAGGTTACCGTAAAGCTGTTTATCTTTATGGAATATATGACTTTGTCGTCTATTCTGGCGCCCGGGGCGTTAATTTCTTGGGTGTATTCGGTTATAAAATTCTCGTTTTTTATAAGACCGTTTTCGGCGCTATATATCACATTAAGGTCAATCATCCCCGAAATAATCACGCAGTCAAGGCCCGCGCTGACATCCTTTGTTATATGATTGGCTTCGCACAGCAAAATATTGACGATATTGTCTTTGGGCTCAAATTCCTCGGCTACCAAAAATGTCTCCGCGCTTTTGGCGCTTATTATATCGTATTCTATCTCCTCGGTCTGAGTATAAATATCGTCAGCGCCCTCTTTTAACAGGTTGAGGCGTTCGCTTATCAGGACTTTGCAGCATATCTCTATGGCCGCCGATATCTTAAGCTCGGTTTGGGTAACCGAAACAGTTTCGGTATCCAGCACATGCGCTTCCAGCATTAATTCGCTTGAGGGCATTATGCAGTCATCAGCAATTTTATCAGAAAAGTCGGCGTTATAATCCATGCTGTTGGTCGCCCCTTCGTTGTCCAAAAACAGCACTTTGAAATTGGCTCTGCCGTTATAACGCGCCTCGCCCGCAAGCGCCTCGTGCGACAAGATTTCGGCCTCGCAAGAAATTGTCAAAATCTTGGCTATCTTAACATCGGTCAAGGGCTGAAGCTTAGCCTCTATCGCTATTTGGTTGGGAGTGATATTTTTGAAATATTCCGCGGTTATTTCTTCAAAAATCAGTTCTGATGCCATAAGAATGCCCCCTGTTAATTTACAGTGTAACAATATATTGTATAGCCTAACCTGGCGATTTATGACTATAAAAATATATAAATAAAAAAGTTTTTTAAACGGGCGCGAATAATTGGTCTGTTTAATTTTGGGGGTATTGGGGCATAATACAAGCGTTGGAATTTTTTTGGTTTTTTGGCAAAATATTTTTTCACATAAGGAGAATCCCAAATGAGAAAGCCTGTTTATGAAATGGACGCCGTTAAAGAACGGATCTTGAGCTTAAAAGGAAAAAATATAAAACTAACCGTCCATCGCGGACGAAAACGCTATGTCCGTTATACAGGCGTTTTGGAAGAGATTTATCCGGCTGTTTTTACCGTAAGGGTCAACGAGCAAAAAGCTATGGATATTATAACTTATTCGTATTCAGACGTTTTATGCGGCGATGTCAAAATTACGCTTTGGGATACGGCGTCGGCCACTTAAAAATTTTAAATAAATATAAAAGACAGCAAAGACATCAATATAAGATATATTGAAAATCCCCAAAAATTGAGTTTGGCGATAATTTTTAGCATAATCTTGGCGGCAATATATCCGCTAATAAGCGCGCTTATAAAGCCCGCAATCAGCGCGCCCGCGCCGATATCGGAAGACACAACGCCTATATCAACAATATCAAAAACCACAGCGCCTAAGATTATGGGTATGCTCATCAAAAAAGAAAATTCGGTCGCTGTTTGGCGGTTTATTCCCAAAACAAGCCCCGAGCTTATGGTGGAGCCGCTTCGCGAGACGCCCGGAAATACCGCGACTCCTTGAAACACGCCCATAACCAAAGCTTTTTTTATATCAATGTTTTGCTCAATGCCAAGATTGGCCAGCGGACACGGCTTTTGCGTTGAGCGCGCAAAATCGCCTATGACCAAAAAAACGGCGCTTACCAAAAACCCCCAGCCCAAATACCGCCCGTCAAAAGAACTTTTCAAAAACCCCTCAAAAACCAACGCTATCAAAACGGCCGGGATCATGGATACGGCTATCAACATTACGGGCTTGGAAAAAGGTTTGGAAAAAATCTTTTTTACTTGGTCAAACATTACTGCTATTACGGCTATTAAAGTGGCAAGGTGCGCTATTATGTCAAAGCTTAACCCGCCCTCAATGCCCAAAACATTTTGCAAGAAAACCAAATGCCCGCTGCTTGATATTGGCAGGAACTCGGTAAGGCCTTGAATTAGGCCCAAGATAATGGCTTCCCAGATTGTCATAAATTATAAATATGGCAAAAGGCACAAAATAATGCCTGCGGGCGCGGATAAAACTTTAGATTTTTGGGGTTTTGTGCTATAATAAGTTTTGTTCTTTTCTTAGTTTTTTCGTCGGAGTTTTATAAATGAAACTTGGCGTTGTGGGGCTGCCCAATGTGGGCAAAAGCACCCTTTTTAACGCGATAACAAACGCGCAAGCCGAGGTCGCGAACTATCCGTTTTGCACCATAGAACCCAATATCGGCGTAGTCAATGTTCCCGATCCAAGACTGGCAACTTTGGCCAAAATATACAATTCCAAAAAAATAACGCCAGCCGTCTTGGAATTTGTGGATATCGCGGGCTTGGTCAAGGGCGCGAGCAAGGGCGAGGGCCTTGGCAATAAGTTTTTGTCGCATATACGCGAAGTGGACGCCATAGCGCATTTGGTAAGATGTTTTGACGATTCAAATATAATCCATGTTGACGAAGAGCTTGATCCGTTAAGGGATATGCAGACCATAGAATACGAGCTTATCTTGGCCGACTTGGAAAGCGTGGAAAAACGCATAGAACGGGCGCAAAAACTCGCCAAAGGCCAAGATAAAACAAGCCTAGACGAGCTTGAGTTGCTAAACAAAATAAAGGCGGCGCTAAACAGCGGAAAACCCGCCCGCAGCGCTTTGCAAGACGAGGACGAGATTAACGCCGCCAAAGAATTTTGCTTGCTTACCTTAAAGCCCGTCATCTATTGCGCCAATATAGGCGAGGACGATTTGGATAAAGAAAACGAGCATATAAAAACCGTAAGGGAATACGCAAAAAGCCAAAACGCCGAGTTTATGGCGATTTGCGCTAAATTAGAAGAAGAGCTAACCGCCTTGCCGCCCCAAGAACGAAAGCAGTTTGCGCGCGAATTGGGGCTTAAAACAAGCGGGCTGGAACAGCTTATCTTGACGGGATACAGGCTTTTGGATCTTATCAGCTTTTTGACCGTCAACGAAAAAGAGGCGCGGGCATGGACGATAAAAAAAGGCACAAAAGCGCAGCAAGCCGCGGGCAAGATCCATAGCGATTTTGAAAAAGGGTTTATAAGGGCCGAGGTTGTCCAATACCAAGACCTTGCGGAGTTAGGCTCTTACAGCGCGGCCAAAGAAAAAGGCAAGGTCCGAAGCGAAGGCAAGGACTATGTCATAAAAGAAGACGATGTGGTATTGTTTAGATTTAATGTTTAATAATTATGGTATAATTTTTTCAAATGGATGTCGTTGTTGATTCTTTGGAGGGTAAAAATGTAGGCGTCGCGGTAAGCGGCGGCATGGATTCTATGGCGCTTTTACATTGGTTTTTGCAAAACCGCCAAAGGTTGAATATTGGGCTTATCGCGATAAATTTTGACCACGGCTTAAGGGATAGTTCCCCCAAAGACAGCCTGTTTGTTATGGATTATTGCAAGTTAAATAATATACCCTGTTTGTTTTATAAACTGGACTTAAAAAACCCGCCGTCCAAAAATATTGAAAACGCGGCAAGGCTAGCCAGATACCAAATCTTCCATAACTTGTTAAGACAAAAAGAAGTGGACTTTGTCGCCACGGCGCACCATGCCGACGACAACGCCGAAACCGTCTTGCTGCATTTGTTCAGGGGCAGCGGGTTAAGGGGCGTAAGCGGCATAAGACACAAAACGCCCGAGGGGATTATAAGGCCGCTTCTTTATACCCCAAAAGAGGATATAGAAAAATATATAAAGGACAACAATATCCCCTATGTGACCGATGAGACCAATTTGAAAACTGATTTTGACAGAAATTATATCAGGATCGTAGTCTTGCCCAAAATTAAAAAAAGGTTTCCCGCCGCCGTTAAAAATATCGCCGCATTCGCTAAAACCGCGAAAACGGACGACGATTTTATCGGCCGATATGTCCCCGCTTTGCGCCAAAAAAACGGCGAGGTTTTTATCCCTTTGGACGACTTTGACCAAGCCCCGTCTATAATAAACAGGCAGGTTTTAGGCGCGCTGTGCGCGCTTGGCGTGAAATACGACATAGAACAAAAACATATTGAGATGATAAAATCTTTAAAAGACAAGAATGCTGGCAGCCGCTACGATATAAAAGAACAAGTCGTCGCCATAAGGGATTATGACGGCGTAACCTTGACAAGACTAAATCAACTAAATTTGGAAGGATTTAGCGCGCCTTTTAGCGTCGGCAAAACCAAGCTTCCCACGGGCTTGGTTGAGGTTGAGCTTTTGGAAGAAAAGCCCGATCTTGATTTTTTAAAAAATTCGCCCGATTTATATATTGACGCGCAAAAACTGCCCCAAGGCTGCGTAATAAGATACCGCCGCGAAGGAGACATTATAAACAAGCTGGGCGGAGGCGGCAGGGCGTCTTTAAAAGAGTTTTTTATTGACCAAAAAATATTGGCAAGACGGCGCGACTTGACGCCCATATTAGCCAAAAACAATATAGTTTACGCCATACTTGGGCTTACGATAAGCGAAGATGTTAAAGTTGTTTCCCAGACCCAAAAAATTTATAAGTTAACATATTCGGAGGATTACTAATGCCAAAAATTACCAAAGTTTTAATTGAAAGCGACAAGATTGCTCATCGCATAAAAGAGTTGGGCGCGCAAATTACCCAAGATTACGCCGGCAAAACGGTCTTGATGATAGCCATTTTGCGCGGAAGCGTGATTTTTTTCTCGGATCTTATTAGAGAAATAGACAGCGACAAGGTGGATGTCGTTATTGATTTTATCTCGGTAAGCAGCTACGGCTCAAGCCACAAAACCACGGGCGAAGTAAGGATGCTAAAGGACGCGGACGAAGCCATAGACGGCAAAGATGTGATAATCGTGGAAGATATCGTTGATACGGGCTTGACGCTGCAATATCTAAAAAAAGTGCTGTCTTCGCGCAATCCGGCGTCGCTCAAAGTCTGCTGTCTTTTGGATAAGCCCGAGAGAAGAAAGGTTGAGATCAGCGCGGATTATCTTGGCTTTACCATACCCAACGAGTTTGTGGTGGGATACGGGTTTGACTACGCCCAAAAATACCGCAACCTGAAAGACATCTGCGTGCTGGACCCAAAAGCCAAATAAAAAAAGGCTGACTCGCGATAAATACATTATATATAATATATTTACCGCGAAATCAGCCTTTAGCCAAGACTTTTGTCTTGCGCTATTAGAATATGTCGTTTTTAAAAAAATTATTCATAAAATATCGTTCATTCTTGGTTTTTTAAATAACCAAAATATGTTATAATATAAAATGTAAAATATGAGTTAGGCAAATGAAAGAGCGGCAATACCCTGCCAAAATTGTTCTCAACACTTATGAAAACGGTAATCAAACTTTAAGGATAAACACGGACGGCGCCGTAACTTTTCGCGGACAAGGCGTTTTTATTGATTTTAACAGCGAAGATTACCAAATGACAATCGGCTTTTCAGAAGACACAATAACCCTAACGCGTATTGGCGAACAATCTTACACGATTATACTATCAAAAGGAAAAACGGAAGAATTTAGGCTTCATACCAATTATGGAATAATCCCTATCAAAGTAACAGCCAATGAAATTGAGCTCTTGGACAAAGACGGAGTTATTGATTTGACTTTGGATTATTCTATGAAAGCGTCCCTCTTAACTAGCGTAATCAACTATAAATTAAGTTTAATTTGTACCTATGGAGGAACAAAATGAAATTGCAATGGCTGGGGCATTCTTGTTTTTTGTTGGAAGAAAGCACAGGCACGGCCATTATTACCGACCCTTACGATAAAAAGTTGACAGGGTTTGAAATGCCCGGTCTTAGAGCCGATGTTGTGACTTGTTCCCACAATCATGCCGACCATAACTATGTTATAGGCGTAAAAGGCTCGCCCAAAATCATTAACCGCCCCGGATTGTTTGAGTTCGCGGGCGTCAAAATAACATCTATCCCGAGCTATCACGACAACCAATCAGGCAAATTAAGGGGCGCCAATTTGGTTTTTAAGTTCAGGATTGACGGCATTGATATTTGCCATATGGGCGATATCGGGCAAGACATTACGCCCGAGCTTGCGGACGCGCTTATGCCCGTCAATATCTTGCTAATACCCGTCGGCGGCAACTACACGATTGACGCCGAACAAGCTTTTGACTATGTGACTACGCTTATGCCCGATGTGGTTATACCCATGCATTTCAAAACCCCCGATTGCAAAATAGACATAGACAAGCCCGATTCTTTTATCAAAATGTTTGACGATTCCGTGGTTTGCTTTGAGGAAGACGTTACGCTGAGATTTGACCGCGACGATTTTGAACAAGACTATACAAGAGTCATAGTCCCTAAGCGTTACTATTAGAATTGAAATATTTAGGTATTATTTTAGCGCGCATTGCAAAATCTAACATTAATTATTTTTTCATGCTTTGTTTAATAAAAATATTATTAAGAATCATAAGTTATTTTTGATTTTTGAATTCAATTTTTTTGAATATTTTAATATATAAACAGCTTCAAGGAGATATAGATGAATAAGGTCATTAACAAAGACACCCTGTCAAAAATGGGTATTTTTGAACTGAGAGAATTTGCCCGAAGCGTAGGCGTGGATTCTCCCACAGTGTATAAAAAAGATGTTTTAATTGACAAAATAATGGCCGTCTTAGAAGGCGAGATCACGCCCAAACCGCGTTCCAAAAGGGGACGCCCGCCCAAGCCGCTAATTACGGCGCGTACGGACTTGTCGTATATTAACACGCCTGTGGCGCCCGTGGAAAAAACAAACGGGGTATTGAGCGACTCGGCAACGAGCGAATACGAGGAATTTGAGGAGCGCGAGGGAATACTGGAAATTCATAACGACGGCTATGGTTTTATAAGGGTTAATAATTACGAGCCCAGCGAAAAGGACGCCTATGTGTCCAATCAATTAATCAAAAAATACCGCCTAAGAAAAGGCGATATGATAAAAGGGCAGGTGCGCAAACTGCGCGACGAAAAGCAAAACGCCATCGTCAATATATTAAGCATCAACGGCGTCCGTCCCGAAGACACCCTAAAAAGAGTTAACTTTGACGACCTTATTCCTATTTATCCCAACGAACGGTTTAAGCTTGAATTGCCCAATTCCAGATATGACATCGCGATAAGAAGCATTGACTTAATAGCGCCTATCGGCAAAGGGCAGCGCGGCATGATAGTAAGCCCGCCCAAAGCCGGAAAGACAACGCTCCTTAAAAAAATAGCCACTTCAATCGCCGCCAACCATCCCGAGGCGCACCTTATGGTCTTGCTGATTGACGAACGCCCCGAAGAAGTAACCGATATGCAAAGGTCAACCAAGGGCGAGGTTATATATTCCACATTTGACGAAAGCCCCGAGCACCACACAAGAGCGGCCGAATTGGTTTTGGCGCGCGCGAAGCGGCTTGTGGAGATGAAAAAGGATGTGGTAATATTGCTAGACAGCTTGACAAGGCTGGCAAGAGCTTATAACCTCACTATCCCGCCTACGGGCAGGACCTTGAGCGGCGGCATTGACCCGGGCGCGCTATACAGCCCAAAAAGGTTTTTCGGCTCGGCGCGTAATATAGAAAACGGCGGAAGCCTGACCATAATCGCCACGGCCTTAATAGACACGGGCTCCAGAATGGACGATGTCATCTACGAAGAGTTTAAGGGCACGGGCAATATGGAAATCCATTTGGACAGGAGATTGAGCGAAAAACGCATCTTCCCTGCTATTGACCTTGCCAAGAGCAGCACAAGGCGCGAAGAATTATTGCTGTCCCAAAAAGAACTTGAAGGCATCTGGTCTATAAGAAGGATACTCTCGGTGGGCGACACCCAAGAAGCCACCGAACAGCTTATTACCATGATGTCTAAGACCAATAACAATTTGGAATTTATAGATAACCTTCAATTATGGTTAAAAAACCTATAAATTGTTTTTTATAATATACCTAAGGATAATTAATAAAAATTAAAAACTCTCTTTTAAAAAAGAGAGTTTTTTCCAAAAGCCATTTATTAATTATTTGCGATATCCGCGCTCGGCGTTATATCTTTGCTTTTTGGCTTTTCTGCATTCGGGGCATCTTGTGGGCTCGTTGACAAAGCCTTTTTGCTGATAAAAGTTTTGTTCGCCTTCTGTGAACAAAAACTCTTGGTTGCAATCCCTGCAGACAAGTTTTTTATCGGGCACGATACTACCTCCTATTAATTTTCCATATAGTCTATTTAGGAGATAGTATCTTGTTTTCCAAAAAAACAAAGATATTCCTAAAACAGATTCTTACGGATTAAAAAAATTATATCAAAAGACGCGTATTTTGGCAATAAAATTTGTCGGCGTTATTGATGGTTGTTGCGAGTCTCTTTGGCTTTTTTGCTGTAATAATAGCTGCAAAACATAAAATAGATGAGGCAAATCGTCACAATGCCCAAATTAACCAAAACGAATGCCGATATATTGGTCAATGAAATATAAATTACTATTGAAAGCCAACTTAAAAAAGTCAAAATAAAGCCGACAAAATAATAAATGGCATACTTTTTATAGATGTTCATTTCCCCTCAAACTGAACACTACATCCCAAAGCAAATTTTTATCTTTTGAAACCGGCCCCTAAAAATTATAACGCTAAAAAAATACGCAACAAAAATATTTTAGAAAACTAACATTATAAACTATATAACAATAATTATTTATTGTCAAATGATTTTTTGAATTATTTGAATGAAAATATAGAATAAAAAGGCAAGCGCCTTTTTTTAAATATTTTTTAAAATACAATATCCTTCCAAATTGTCTTTTTCGCTTATTTGGATGGCTTTTATGTTAAGATGTCCCATTAGCTCAAGCGCCCACAGCGCGCCGTATTTTATTGTTTTGGCCCTTTCCCCCAAAAACTCATATTCGTTATAAATCTGGTTTTCGTCTTTTGGCCATAAGCTCTTTTGCAAATTTTGCAGCGCGCCGTATTTTATGATACTGTTATGCGTTTTTTGGGCGTCATAGGCCTTTAAGCCCAATAGCATCGCCGATAGGCTGCAAAAAGCGCCGCCTACGCCCGCAAAGCTTTCGGCCTTTATTTGCCCGCATTGTTCCAAAGCCTCAATTATTTGACTTTTAAATTGGTTTTGGTCGTTCAAATACAAATCCCTAAGGCTTACCGCGCCGATTGGCAGGCTTTTAGAAAAAATAATTTTTTGGGGCGAAACCCCTACGGTTATTTCGGTGCTCGCGCCGCCTATGTCTATAACGCCTATGTTTACGCGTTCGGGCATGTCGCTTGCGGCGCCCAAAAAACCGCACAACGCCTCGGTCGCGCCATCCAAAATTTCCAAATCAAGACCTGTTTGGTTATATATTAACTTTTTTAAATAATCCGAGTTTTTGGCTATGCGCGCGGCTTGGGTCGCAAAAATATGTATATCTTGCGCGCCCGCCTTTTTGGCCGCCGCTAAATAACCCAACACGGCGTCTAACGAGCGCTTTACGCCCGCTTCGGATAAAACGCCGCTTAGGCTTAAGCCCTCGCCTAAGCGCGTAACTTTGCTTTGTTTGGAATAATTTTGGCCCGTAAGCAACATCCTTACGGAATTAGAACCCAAATCAATTACCGCCCGCGTCTTTGGGCGTGAAGACTTTTTCGCCATCTTGCGTTAATCCTAATTTTTCTCGCGCGTATTTTTCTATATAATCAGGGTTGGACCTGCTTTGCAGTTCGTTGTTTATTTGTTCGGCCGCCAAATCCAATTCGGTCAGTTTTTTTCTTAACTCCTCTTGCCTGGCTTTTAGCCTAAAAATGGTGATAATATTGATTGTCAAGGCAATCAGCATTACTACCAAAAGGGCAACCGCCGCAATGGCGATAAGCTGCCGCCTTCTTATCCTTGGGCTTGCCATTATTCCCCCTTATCTTTCAGGCTTATGGTTGTCTTTTATTAATTTACAAATTTGATTATACACTATGTTTCTAAGCGATATAAAGTGTTTGCCCAAAATCTTTTTTAACAAAAAAAAGCCCAAAAGATAAGAAAAAACCGAATATAGTCGAATTTCGCCGTAACTTATCAAAAACGCCCAAAACAAAAGTCCGGCGCCCGTTACGGCCGTCAACAATATATCTATAATTATATTATAAATAAAATTAGCCGATATTGTTTTGAATACGCGCAAAATTTCGTATATCAGCCCGTTGATAATCCCGCCAAACAAAAAGGCGAGAAAGATAAGCCCTTGACCCGTATTGATCATTATTTAAAAAGCCTTTTTAAAAATCCCCGCGTCCGCGCTTGGTCGTATTTAAAGGTATTGAACTCCCCCGTTACCACAAGCCCGCCCTCGTCGGCGTTGTATTTTTGGATTTTTATTTCCGCGCCCGAGATTTCCAACAAGCCTACGGCCGTATCAACCAGCACCAGAGTGTCGTTGGCGCTTATGACTTCTTTAACGCCCGTTACTAAGGTCTTTTTTCTTAAGTCGCATTGCAGCGAATGCGCCTTAGGGGCTGTATTATTTTCCATAGACATAACACCACACCTTAATATGTTCTTATATATCTTTATTATTCCCTAAGGCGCGTATATGCTACTTTTTTGATTTTTTGTTCTGTCTTGACTTAATGATAAGCGCGGCGGCGATAATGACAAAAATTATAATAACCGCGATTGCCAAATACGCCAGCTGCGGCGATTCGTCGTATAACGACATAAAAAACTCTTGAATGTCCTTAAACAGCTTTTGCCAAAAATCGTCGCCCGATATTTTTTGGCCGTTGCAATATAAGCTGTAATTGCCCTGAAGATCGGGTTTTACCTCAAAGACTATGTCGCCTATTTGGTCCGTCCTTAAAATGTTTTCCTCCAAAAAGCCCAAAGAAATAAACCTGTCCAAAGCTTCTTGATGCGGATGATTATATGAATTGCCCTCGCCGCAACTTATCACGCAGCGGATTTCGTCCCTTTTGGATTGTTTTGTGACTAATTCTATTAATTCTTGCGAAGACGAGGTGCGGCTGCCGTGATGCCCTAGCTTAAAAACATCTATGTCAAAGTCATAGTCAAAATATTCTTCCACAAACTCTTGCTCGGCTTGGGCTTCGGCGTCTCCAGAGAAAAAAAACTCAAAGCCCTGAAACTCCAAAATAAATATATTGCTGTAATCGTTGGCATCGGTATATGTATATCTCAAAGGCGAGTAAAAAATTACGCTGTAATCCTCGCCTATTATGTCTTGGCTTGCCTTGTTTTCGGGCCGGTCTTTTTTGCGCCCGTCGCTTACTATTACTTGGGGCGTGTAAGGCGTCCCGTCTATCAAAAAGGGCTCGTATGCCTGCGCGATAAAGTTTTTATATGCTAAGGTCTCTTTTTCATTTCCATTGACGCCCGCGCCTGTTTCGTTCCATAGCTTTAGGTTATCATCCAAAACAGTATGGTCTTGGGTAATCGCGATAACGGGGTCTATAAAGCCTTGCCTTGCGGCTATGACATTGGGCCTATAAACCGTCTTGGCGGGGTATTCTTGCAAGACCGCCGCCATTCCGCCGCAATGGTCGGCGTCTTCATGGGTGACAATGGCAAAGTCAAAATACTCAAGCTCGGGAAAATTGGCGTCAATATAATCCAAAATTTTATCTTTGACCGCATTTTTGTTATCGCCCGCATCAACAATCATAGTTTTGCCGTCGGGCATGTTAATTATTGCGCAATCGCCCTGTCCCACATCCAAAAAATGCGCCTCTAAAACGCCGCTTTGGGCAAAAACAACTTTTTGGTCAAAGCTCGTAAAAACCCAAGTAAAAGATACTATAAAGGCGATAAAGATACTTAAAATATTCTTTGTTTTTCTCATAATGCGCGCCCTTTTTTATATTATTTTAACATAGTAAATATATGATACAAAACTTATTTGATGATAAAAATAGCGTTTTCGTTTTTTTATGATTTTAAATAAAATCAAAGGCGCAGCCATATAATAAAACAATGGCTCTGTTTTTCTTTAAAAGGCGCAAAAAAAATTCCTTGGGCTTGGCTTTGGGCGGGGGCGCGGCCAAGGGTTTTGCGCATATAGGCGTTATTAAGGCGTTTGAGGAACATAACATTAATTTTGACTATGTGGCGGGCACAAGCGCGGGCGCTATCGTGGGCGCGCTGTTTTGCGCGGGCGCGAACAGCCAAGACCTTGTCAATATTGCGCATGAGATAGACCCGCGCGCGATAAGGCGGGTTTTGTCCTTGCCGCCTATAGATACCTCTCGCCTTGAGAATATTTTGAAAAAATATTTGGGCGATATAACTTTTCGGGATTTAAAAACGCCTTTTATAGCCGTCGCCGTGGATTTGAAAGAGGGCGCGCAAGTCTTGCTGCAAAGCGGCCAAGTGGCAAAGGCGGTAAGCGCAAGCTGCGCCATACCCTTTTTTTTCAAGCCGGTAATCATAGATAATATGCATTTGGTGGACGGGGGGTTGCTCAATACCATACCCAGCGATGTTGCCAAAGTAATGGGCGCGGACAAAGTGGTAGCGGTGGACGTAAACAGCGCCCGCGGTCAAGGCACGGACAACCTGAGGATTTTGGATGTCATAGGCGCGACTATCAGGATAATGGGCTCGGTCAACGCGGTGATAGGCAAAAGGTTTGCCGATGTGTTGATAGAGCCCGACCTAAAAAAATTTAAGGCCACAAGCAAAGAAGGCTATGCGGAGATGATAGAAATGGGGTATAAAGCGGCGAAAAAATCAATTAATGATATTTTAAAATTTTTGTAAAGATTTATTTATTTTTACTCTTTACTTATAATTTAAAATAGGATAAACTTTATACATATTGATAAGGAGAGTTATTGATATGTATAACAGCCAAAATCCTGTTCTTAAACTAAACATAGGCAGAACCATTCTTATAGGCTTGGCTTTTATGTCCATTTGCTTGTTTTGGGAAATCTATGACGCGGTTATGCCTTTATTTTTGAGGAATTTTCCCGTTTTTGCCCAAAACAAAACGCTAGTCGGCATTATCATGGCCTTGGACAATGTGCTGGCTTTGGTCTTGCTTCCCTATATGGGCAAGCTGTCCGACGACTTCCCCAAGATTTTCAAAAACCATCCAAAATTATTAAAGCTGGGCAAACGCATGCCCTTTATTATTTGCGGAACGGTTTTGGCGGCGATAGCGCTTATGCTTGTGACTTTGGGGCATGAAACCCAAAACCTTTTGTTGATGCTGACAGCCACCGCATTTTTGTTGGTGTTTATGTCGCTTTACCGCTCGCCCGCCGTGGCTTTTATGCCCGATGTGACGCCCAAACCGCTAAGAAGCAAAGCCAACGCCATAATTAATATTATGGGCGTGGTAGGCGGAGTTTTGAGCATGGGCTTTACCTGGATTTTCTTGAAAACGCGGACCGAGACCATAAACGGCGAAGACGTTAAGTTTGTGGAATTTGGCGCCCAAAACTGGGGGCTTATGCTTACGGTAATAGGCGTTATGCTGCTGGCTTTGGTTATAATGATTTTAACCATACGCGAAAACCAATTTGTGGAAGAGAAGAAAAAATTATTGGCCCAAGCCGGCCTTGTGGAAGACGAGCAAGATTTGCCCGAAGAGCAGCAAAAATTAATAGAGCAAAAAGAAGGCGGCAGATTCAAAAAACTTGGCTTGACAAAAGCCCAGCTTATAAGCCTTATCTTGCTGTTGAGCGCGGCGTTTTTGTGGTTTATGGCTTATAACGGGGCCAAAACATTTTATTCCACTTTTTATTACGAGTTTCTAAACAAAGAAGATTTTCAACTGCCTTTGATTATCGGGCAAGCCGCGGGCTTTTTGGCTTTTGTGCCCGCCGGGCTTTTGGGCAGCAAAATCGGCAGAAAAAACACCGTCTTGACGGGCATTGCTATTTGTATTTTTGGTTTGTTGATAGCCTGCGTAATGGTGTTTACCGTGCCCAGAACCAATGAAAACCTAGTCAATATGCTTATGGTTTTGGTCTTTATCTTTGTGGGCACGGGCTGGGCGACAATCAACGTGCACTCTTATGTAATGAGCGTGGAAATGGCTAGCAAGCATAACACGGGCGCGTTTACCGGGCTTTATTATAGCTTCACCATGACCGCCCAAATACTTACCCCTATAATAGTGGGCGCTATTACGGATATAAGCAACAGCTTTAAATACATGTTCCCGTATTCAGCGGGATTGATGATGTTAGCGTTTATCGTGATGCTGTTTGTGCGCCACGGCAATTCCAAGCCGCTAAGGCAAAAGGCCATAGATTTGCTAGGCCAAGAGGATAATTAATAATTAGTTAAGTGTTTAAAACCGCGCCTCAAAAGGCTAAAACCTTGGGGCGCGTTTTTTTATGCCCAAAATTTATACATCCTTAAGCGCCAAAAAGTATTTTTCTTTGGCGTCAATATACCTTAAAATCCTGTCGTTGACCTCGTCGGGAGCGCTATGGATAAGGCTTTTGTGCGCCTGGTCCATTTCTTTTTTTAAGTAATATATATCGTTTTGCAATATAAAAGACCGCCTTAATATTTTTATATATTATAAATTAAGTAATTTTTGCGCTTTTTATTCAACAATTGATTTTTGGGCGATTTAAGGCGCGAAATGGCGGATAATGTCTTTGTCGGGACAAAACTTTTCGCGCCAAAAAACCTTGTTTAAAGCCGTATTTTACAATATTGTGTTTTTAGATGCCCTTGATTTGCTTTTCGGTGGGGCTAATTTATGTTATAATAGGTATGTTGCTTTTTTTCAATAATTTAAAAGGACTGGAGCGTTATATGACCATAAAAAACTATACCGATGAAAAAAATGTTTATTCTTATGACGAGACCAAAATTCAAGTTTTGGAAGGGCTGGACCCTGTAAGGAAAAGGCCCGGAATGTATATAGGCTCTACAGACGAGCAAGGCTTGCACCACTTGGTTGTGGAAATAGTGGATAACAGCGTGGACGAGGCGCTGGCGGGATATTGCAATAAGATTGTTGTCAACCTTAACAAGGACGGTTCTTGCACCGTGGCCGATAACGGCAGAGGAATACCGACCGGCATACACAAAAAAGAAAAAGTCTCGGCGGTTGAGGTGGTTTTGACCAAGTTGCACGCGGGCGGCAAGTTTGGCCAAGGCGGTTATAAAGTTAGCGGCGGGCTGCACGGCGTGGGCTTGTCGGTGGTAAACGCATTGAGCGAATGGCTAGAGGTGGAGGTCCATCAAAACGGCAAAAAATATATTCAAAATTACAACCGCGGCGTTCCGCAAAGAAGCTTGCAAGAAATCGGCGAGGCCCAGGATACGGGCACAAATATAACGTTTATGCCCGACTCTGACATCTTTGAAACCACGGTTTTTTCTTACGATATATTAAAGTCAAGGCTTAGGGAAGTGGCCTATCTTAACAAAGGCCTTACCATAGAGCTCAACGACTTCAGGCCAGGCATGGAGCGCAGCGATACTTTTTATTACGAAGGCGGGATTGTCGACTTTTTGAATTATCTTAACCGCGCCAAAGAGACTTTGTTTAGCCAGCCTGTCTATATGGACTACGAATACGAGGAAGGGCAGGTGGAGATCGCTTTGCAATATAACGAAAGCTATAACGAGGTGATTTATACCTACGCGAATAACATCAATACCGAAGAAGGCGGAACCCACCTTATGGGTTTTAGAAACGCGCTTACCAAAATTATTAACGATTGCGGAAAAAAATTAAACATCTTAAAAGACGACGAAAAGCTCGCGGGCGAGGATGTGAGAGAGGGCGTCACCGCGATAATAAGCGTCAAGCTCTTGGAGCCGCAGTTTGAGGGGCAGACCAAGACCAAGTTGGGCAATTCCGAAATCAGAAGCCTGGTAGAGCGCGCCATGCATGAAGGTTTTGGCACTTTCTTGGAAGAAAACCCCAAAGAAGCAAGGGAATTGGTTTTGAAATGCCTTACCGCGCAGCGGGCCCGAGAAGCGGCTAGAGCGGCTAGAGAATTGACCAAGCGCAAATCCGTTTTGGAATCTTCAACCTTGCCCGGCAAGCTAGCCGATTGTTCGGAGACCGACCCGCAATTGTGCGAAATTTATATAGTGGAGGGCGACTCGGCGGGCGGCACAGCCAAGCAGGGCAGGGACAGGCGTTTTCAGGCCGTATTGCCGCTAAGAGGCAAAATTTTGAACGTGGAGAAGGCGCGGCTTGACAAAGTCTTGGAAAACAACGAGATAAAAAACATGATCACGGCGTTTGGTTGCGGCGTTTCTGACGATTTTGACGCGTCCAAACTAAGATACAACCGTATAATTTGCATGACGGACGCCGATGTGGACGGAAGCCATATAAGGATTTTGCTTTTGACATTTTTCTTTAGGTATATGCGCCCCTTGATAGAAAAGGGACATATATATATCGCGCAGCCGCCTTTGTATAAGGTCAGCCGCGGTGGCAAAGATGTCTATTGCTACAACGACGCCGAGCTAGAGGAGACTTTGAACCAAATGGGACGCAAAAACGTAGTCATCCAAAGATACAAGGGCTTGGGCGAGATGAACGCCGAACAGCTTTGGCATACGACTATGAACCCCGAAACGCGCACTATGCTGCAAGTTACCATGGAAGACGCGCTAGAGGCCGACGAGATGTTTTCTATCTTGATGGGCGAAGCGCCCGAGCTAAGGCGCCAGTTTATTGAGGATAACGCGACGCTTATCAAAGAATTGGATATATAATTTTAGGAAAAGGCTAGGTAGATAATTAAATGGCTAAGAAAAGACAAGACAATTCGTTGAACAAAGAAGAGTTTATTGAAACGCTAAAGAAAAGCAAAGTCAAAAAAGTTCAAATCAACGACGAACTAAAAAAATCATTTATAGCTTACGCGATGGCGGTCAATGTAAGCCGCGCCATCCCCGATGTAAGGGACGGGCTAAAGCCTGTCCAGCGCAGGATTTTGTATTCAATGCACGAACTGGGCTTGGACAGCTCCAAACCCCACCGCAAATGCGCGCGCATCGTGGGCGATGTCTTGGGCAAATACCACCCCCACGGCGACAGCGCCGTATACTTGGCGCTTGTGCGAATGGCGCAAGACTTTAGCATGCGCGTCCCGCTTGTGGACGGGCACGGCAACTTCGGCTCAATTGACGGCGATCCGCCCGCGGCTCAAAGATACACCGAAGCGAGATTGTCCAAAATAAGCGGCGAGCTTTTAAAAGACATAGACAAAGAAACCGTGGATTTTTATCCTAACTTTGACGAGACGCTGCAGCAGCCCGTCGTTTTGCCGTCTAAGTTCCCCAACCTTTTGGTCAACGGCTCGGACGGCATCGCCGTGGGCATGGCGACCAATATCCCGCCCCATAACCTAAACGAAGTTATTGACGGCGTGATTGCCCTAATTGACAATCCCGATATTACTATTGACGAGCTTATCCAGATTATCCCCGGCCCCGATTATCCCACGGGCGGCGTGATTATGGGCAGGGCCAATGTTCGCCACGCGTATAAGACAGGGCGCGGCGGCATCACGGTAAGGGCAAAATGCGAGATTGAAGAATACGCCCGCGCGCGGGACGGCGCGCCTACCAAAACCCGAATAATAGTGACGCAGTTGCCGCACCAGGTCAACAAGTCCAGGCTAATAGAACAAATAGCCGATCTTGTAAAATCCAAGCGCATAGAAGGCATATCGGATATACGGGACGAGTCCGACAGGCAAGGCATGCGCATTGTCATAGAGGTAAGGCGGGACGCCCAAGCGTCTATTGTTTTGAACCAGCTATACAAGCATACCAACTTGCAGGTTTCGGGCGGCATAACCTTGCTGGCGCTGGTAGGCGGCCAGCCTAAAATACTAAACCTAAAAGAAGCGCTTTATTATTATTTGGAACACCAAAGGGAAGTCGTTACAAGGCGCACCAGGTTTGACCTTCAAAAAGCCGAAGAAAGATACCATATAGTAGAGGGCTTGGTTATAGCGCTTGCCAATATTGACGAGGTTATCAAGATCATAAAAGGCAGCCAAGATAAGTTTGAGGCGGCCGATCAATTGATGAAGCGGTTTGTTTTGACCGACAAGCAGGCAAACGCTATCTTGGAGATGAGGTTGCAAAGATTGACCTCGCTGGAAGTTGAAAAACTTAACGAGGAGTTGGTAAGCCTGACCAATCTCATAAACGAGTTAAAGAGCATCCTCAGTTCAAAAGAAAAAATAGAAAGCATAATAAAAACCGAGCTGACCCAGATAAAGCAAGCTTACGGCGAGCCGCGGCGGACCGAGATCTCGCTTGACTATGGCGAGATTGATATAGCCGATATGATTGAAAAAGAAGACGTTGTCATATCAATGACCCATTTCGGCTATATAAAACGCCTGCCCGCCGACGAATACAAGCCCCAGCGCCGCGGCGGCAAGGGCGTTACGGCGCACAGGCCCAAAGAGGAAGACTTTGTGGAGAATATGTTTGTCACAAGCACGCATTCCGATTTGTTGTTCTTTAGCAACAAGGGCAAAGTTTACAGCCTAAAGGCTTACGAAGTGCCCGAAGCGCAAAGAATGTCAAGGGGAAGGGCCATAGTCAATTTGCTTGAGCTGGAAAACGACGAAAAGATTACGGCTTGCATACCTTTGGACGAAGACGCGACCAAAGGCAATCTTATAATGGCTACCAAAAACGGCCTTATCAAAAAGACCGCTTTGGAGGAGTTTGCCAAAATCAGAAGGGACGGCAAGATAGCCATAAAGCTGGTTGACGACGACGAGTTAATAAGCGTCCAGCTTACCAACGGCAAAGACCAAATTTTGGTCGCAAGCGCCCAAGGCAAATGCATAAGGTTTAGCGAAAAAGAAGTCAGGCTTATAGGCAGAGACACCCAAGGCGTCAAGAGCATTGATCTGGATAAGGGCGATTATGTCGTGGATATGACGGTTATCAAGCCCGGCTATGAGATTTTGACGGTATCCCAATACGGATACGGCAAGCGCGCTGATATAGAAGAATACAGGCTGCAATCGCGCGGCGGCAAAGGCATTAAAGCGGGCGTGTTTAACGAAAAGACCGGAAAGCTGGTCAACCTAAAACAAGTCTCGCCCGACGACGATATAATGCTTATCTCCAGCAACGGCATAATGATACGCATGCCCTGCCAAGACATATCCAAGATAAGCCGCGATACCCAAGGCGTAAGGCTTATGAAAATGGACAATGGCGGCGAAGTCGTATGCGTGGCGGTCGCAAGCGCGGACGAAGAGCTTGAGGGGTAATTTAAATCTTACAGGGCTGTTTTTAGGCGGCCCTTTTACATAAAAAGCAAAAACGAGCCTATAGGCTCGTTTTTGCTTTTTTTAATTTTCTTCCTTAACAAAGACTATTTTGAATAATACTGTCCTTCTTTGTCAGTCGGGGGAAATCTGTTTCCTTTTTCCATGGTAACATACGCGCCTGTGCCCTGGCCGTTGGTATCCATCAATTGATATTCGCCGGACTCGGGAGCGTTTTCACCAGGTTTCCATTTTTGATTGGGCATATTGGTCCTCCTAAGTTATTATAAATTTGTAAGGCAGTCGCCTTTATTTCAATACTTAGTATTTTCATTTATTCAAAATTTATTTATTTTTTGATAAAAAATTTTTTTGTTTTGCCCTTTTGCCGGCAAGGCCCGTCAATTGACATTATTTGCTTTAAAAGATATAATATTTTCATTTAATATTCCCAAAAAAATTCGGCAAGGACTATTTTAGATGGATTATAAACAATTAATTTCCCAACTCGTGTATGACAATCTTGAGGCTTTGGATTTGGGCCAAGAACAAATAAAAGAATACCTAAACACGCCGCCCCAGCCTGATTTGGGCGACTTCGCGTTGCCTTGTTTTAAATTGGCCAAGGCGTTAAAAAACTCGCCCATTAATATCGCCAATGATTTGGCCCAAAAGATTAATCAAAAACCTTTGCCCGAGGGGCTGGAAAAGGCAATCGCCGTCAACGGCTATCTTAACTTTTACCTTGACCGCCCAAAATTTATTGAAAATGTCGTTAACAAATATAAAAGCGGCGTTCCCAAAATAGACTTGGGGCAAGGCAGGGTTATCTGTATTGATTACTCGTCCATTAATATCGCCAAACACTTCCATATGGGCCACCTTTCTACCACGGCCATAGGCGGGTCGTTGTATAGGATTTTTGATTATTTGGGATACAAGCCCGTAGGCATCAACCATCTTGGCGACTACGGCACGCAGTTTGGCAAGCTGATTTGCGCCTATAAAATGTGGAGCGGCCCGCAAAAGCTTGAGCAAAACGGGCTAAACGAGCTGCACGAGCTTTATGTGCGCTATCACATGGAGGCAAAAACCCGCCCCGAGCTGGACGACATAGCGCGGGAGTGGTCCAAAAAGATAGAACAAAAGGACCCCGAGGCCCTAGACATATACCAAAAGTTCAAAGAAATTACCTTGGAAAATATCGGCAAGATTTATGAGAGATTGGGCGTTATTTTTGATTCTTATTTGGGTGAGAGCTTTTTTGCCGACAAGGTCGCGCCCGTCGTCCAAAAACTAAAGGAAAAAAACTTAATTGAAACAAGCGACGGGGCAAAAGTCGTCAATTTGGAAAAATACGACATGCCGCCGTGCTTGATATTAAGGAGCGACGGGACAAGCCTTTACGCAACTCGCGACCTGGCCGCCGCCATATACAGAAAACAAACTTATGATTTTTATAAATGTCTTTATGTGGTGGCCTACCAGCAAAATTTGCACTTTAGGCAGTTTTTTAAGGTTTTGGAGCTTATGGGATACGAATGGGCCAAGGACTTGGTGCATGTGTCATACGGCATGGTAAGCATGGAAGACGGGGCGATGTCCACAAGAGGCGGCAAGCTGGTAAAGCTTATGGATGTTTTGGATAAGGCCGTGCAAAAAATCAAGGACATAATAAAAGAAAAAAACCCAAACGCCGAGGACATAGACCAAACGGCCGAAGCCGTGGGCGTGGGCGCCGTGGTTTTTTCAAGCCTTTGCAATTCCAAGATAAAGGACATTGTTTTCTCTTGGGACAGGGCGCTGAACTTTGAGGGCGAATCCGCGCCGTATCTGCAATACACGCACGCTCGCTGCTGCAGCGTGCTGAAAAAATCGGGCGCGGACTATAATAATTACGCTTTGCCCAAAGACCTTCAGGACATCGCGGCCGACTTTGGCGCCAATATGGACGACAACACTTGGACGCTTATAAAAAACATAGACTCGTTTTTTGACAAAATTGTCTTGGCGGCGCAAGAATACGAGCCGTCTATAATAGCCAATGCAATTATAGACATAGCCCAAGGCTATAACAAATTTTATTTTGACTATAAAATTCTTGACGACAATCCCAAAATCCAAAAGGCGCGGCTGTTGATTACCTTGGCGGTCAAAAATTGTCTTAAGACGGGCATGGAATTGCTTTTGGTAAAACCCATAGAACAAATGTAGAAAAAATTATGGAAATAAAAAAACTAGATATTGGCTATTTTGACGAGGCGCTTGCGTTTTACCGCCAGCAAATTGACTGTTTGGAACGCAAAGAGTTTTTTTATCCCTATCAAGACGACGACATTAAAAACATCTTAAAAGGCGGGGGCATAATGGCCGCCGTTTTGGACAGCCAAGAAATAATAGGCATAAGCGCGGTTGACTTTGACAAAAAATACGGGCAAATCCTGAAAAAAATTATAAATACTTATTACCCGCATGTTATTAACCATAAAGTTTGCGAATATTCGGGCGTAATGACGCGCAAAGGCTATAGAAACCAAGGCGTAGCGAGCGCGCTATACGATTATTTGCTAAACAGCATAAAAGACAAAAAAAACATCTGTCTTTGCGCTGTCGTGCAGCTGGAAAACCAAGCAAGCCTTAATTTCTTCTTTAAAAGAAACTTCAGGCTGGCAAGCGTCAAGCGAAGTTTTGATATTGATTTTGGGTATTTGATAAAGTTTAACGACCGCGAAATTATAATTGACCAAACCGACCAAAAAATTATACATTGTCTGGACTATGACCGATACGAAAAGCTATTAAGCTTAGGTTATGTAGGCGCGGAGTTTTTTGATAAAAAAATCAAATTATGCAAAATTATATAATTTTTTGGAAATATTTTTTATTTTTTTGATATTCTAGATTTAGGACAAGCCAAGTATAATATAATATGTTTGTCTTTGTAATAGAAATAATAACTTCTATTATTCTAGGCTTGACTATTATTGTTTTTTCGTGCTGGCTTTTAAAAATCAAAAATAAGGGCCTATTCGGCGTTCTTATAAACGCCTTAATGGGCTGCTTGTTCCTTTTTGCCTTTAATCTTTTTGGGGTTATGGCTATCCCTATCAATCCGCTAAACGCTTTTATTTGCGCCGTTTTTGGCATATTTGGCGTAGTTTTGATATATCTTATAATAACATTTTTATAAATAGGGGATATGTATGAAAGACGATCAAGACTTTTTGGAATTTGACGAGGACGATTTCCTTGACAAGTTATACAAACAAGACGAAAGCGGCGATAGCTTGGCCTCGGATAATGTAACACAGGCGGCGGTAATAGACGAGGACCAAGGCGGGTTTTTGCAGACAATGGCCGATCAAGTAGGCGACGCGCCCCAAAAAACGCAAGACAAGTTTTCGCAGGCTATGGCCGATAAGGCGGACGACTTACCCGAACATATAATGGATGATAAGGCGGACGATACGCCAAAACAAGCGCAAGCTGCGGCTAATACGCCCGAACAAGCGCAAGCTGCTCGCGAGGCCTTGGAACAATCAATACAAGAACCCGAACAAACAAAAAAGAAACAAAAAATATCCCAAAAAACGACGGATTCGCCCAAAAAAATCAGGGCTTTTCAAAAATAAATATATTTATTTTTTGTAGATTAAATTCCTCAAATCCTGACAGGCTGTCTTAATGTGGGGGTTGTTTTTAAGTTCATTCGCGATTTTGTCGCGCGCGTACATAATGGTGGTGTGGTCCCTTCCGCCAAAAATTTGGCCTATCGTGGCAAGGGGCACGGATAATATCTCGGTGATAAGATAGATGCACATCTGGCGGGGATAGACAATTTCTTTGTTCTTCCGCTTGCCGAACAGGTCTTCCCTTGTCACCTTATAATATCTGCAGCAGGTGTCAATAATGGCATCAATGGACAATGTCTCGTTGGCTTCGCCCGGGCTTTCTTTTAGAACCTTGGCTGCAAGCTCTACCGTTAAGGGCTCTTCAAATAGTTTGGCGTGAAAATACACCCTTGTAAGATTTTCTTCCAATACCCTGACATTGGTGTCGTTTTGTTCGGCGATAAAGGCCAGCACGTCGTTGCTTATGTTATAATTTTGAAGCAAGGCCTTTTTTTGCAAAATCGCAAGCCTGGTTTCAAAATCGGGCGGCTGGATATCGGCTATAAGCCCCCACTCAAATCGGCTTCTTAAGCGTTCTTCCAAAGGGTTGATTTCTTTAGGCGGACGGTCGCTTGAGATAATGATTTGTTTGCCTTTGTTGTGCAAATCGTTAAAGGTGTGGAAGAACTCCTCCTGGGTGCTTGTTTTATTGGCGATAAACTGTATGTCGTCCACCATTAAGATATCTATATTGCGGTAACGGTTTCTGAAGTTAACGGTAATATTGCGGTCTTTGTTGCCCGAACGGATCGCGTCAATCAACTCGTTCATAAACCTCTCGGCCGTGACATACAAGACCTTTAGTTCGGAATGTTTGGACGTTATGTAATTGCCTACGGCGTGCATTATATGGGTCTTGCCAAGTCCCACGCCGCCGTAAATAAAAAGCGGGTTGTAAGAGTTGCCGGTATTTTCGGTAACAGCGCGCGCCGCCGCGTAGACAAACTGGTTGCATTTTCCCACAACAAAAGTGTCAAACGTGTATTTGGGGTTAAAGCTGCTGGATATGGGCTGTTCTATCGCTTTTGGGGAACGGCCCAAAAACTCTTCGGGTTTATTTTTAAACTCGTCTTTTTCGCTTGAGGTTATTATAAGCGAGGAAAGATGGGGGTATATCTTGGCGATAGCCGCGTCAATCTGTGCTTGGTAATTTTTGACTATTACGGCTTTGTTGGCGTTGGTCTCGCAAACCAAGACCAGCTTTTCGTCTTGTATGGTCAAAGGCTTCATCGTTTTTATAAACACATCAAAGCTGACAGCCGATATGGTTGTCTCAAGCTCTTGCAAGACCTCAGCCCACAAGCTATCATAATCCGTTTTTTCTTCTAAGATATCAAAATCAAACTCGTTCATGTTATCGTTAATATCCTCATAAATTCAAATACAACAAAAAACCAATTTTAAGGGGTAAGAGATATTATACTATTTAAGGCGTTTATTTTCAACTAAAAACGCCAGAGGGCTTTTTAAAAATTTTTATATATATTTATATTTGACACGCTTTTAGGTTTATGGTAATATTCTATATATGAATAGTTGTTCATATATTCAAATGTTTTTTATGAGGTGCAATTATGACAAGCGGTAATAAGATACCTTATAGCGACCGGACCATTGAAATTATGGCGGGGTTTTTAAAGGCGATGTCCGACCCCAACAGGCTTAAGATTATGGTTTTGCTGTCCGTATTTAAAGAGCTTAACGTGATAAGCATAGCGCGGAATTTAAACATGACGCATTCGGCGGTAAGCCACCAACTCAATATGCTCAAAAGGATGAGGCTTTTGGCGTCCAAAAGGGAAGGCAAAAATGTCATTTATTCTTTGGCTGACGACCATATTTATTCCATTATTAACGCCGCCGCCGATCACGCTTTGGAAATGCTTTAAAAACAGGTAAAAATTTATGAACAAAACATACAAGATAAAAAACCTAGACTGCGCCGTCTGCGCCGACAAAATCCAAAAGGACTTAAATAAAATATTCAAAAGAGCGTCTTTAAATTTTGCCGTTCAAAAATTATATATAGAAACCGACCAAAATTTAAACGAGTCCCAAATCCTTGATATAGTCAATAAAACCGTAAAATCTTACGAGCCGCAAGCGTCGGTTTACGACATATCCCAAAGGCGCGAGGACGCCAAGAAAAGCGTATTTACTTTGGGTTTATTGATAAAAATATCGGGCGCCGTTGTCTTAGCGGCGGCTTTTTGGTCGGAGCTTGCCAAAGCCTTGGACGGCTATGCCCTTTTGGCTTTGTATATTACGGCTTATCTTATGATCTCTTACAGCGTATTATATAGGTTTTTAAAGAACCTGCTGCGCTTGAGAATATTTGACGAAAACTTTTTGATGAGCATCGCCACCTTGGGCGCTTTCGCGCTGGGCGAATATTTTGAGGGCGTTTCCATAATGCTGTTTTACCAAGTAGGCGAGTTTTTGCAGGACTTGGCGGTCCAAAGAAGCCGCAAAAACATAAAATCGCTTATTGACAAACAGCAGCTGTTCGTGTCCGTAATTGACGGAAACAACAATATCAATATTGCCCATCCCGAAACGGTCAATATCGGCGACAAAATCTTGATTAAGGCGGGCGAAACGGTGGCTTTGGACGGGGTTGTGGCGAGCGGAAGCAGCATGCTTGACACATCGTCGCTGACGGGCGAAAGCTTGCTCGTGGCGGTAAAGGAAGGCGACGAGATCTTATCGGGCAGCATTAACCTACAAAACACCATAGTCGCCAATGTGTCGCGGCTATATAAAGAAAGCACGGCGTCCAAAATTATGGATTTGGCGGAAAAAGCCGCGTCCCAAAAATCCAAAAGCGAGCAGTTCATTACAAAGTTTTCCAAGATATACACGCCCTTAGTGGCGGGCGTCGCGCTATTTATAGGCGTTATCATACCTTTGGTTTTGGGGTTTGACGCCCAAAAATGGGGCGGGTTCGGCCGCGCGGCGCTTACCTTTTTGATAGTGTCTTGCCCTTGCGCGCTTGTGCTGTCTATCCCCGTCAGTTACTTTTGCGGCATAGGCGCCGCGTCCAAAAACGGCGCGCTGTTTAAGGGCTCCAATTATTTGGAAACTTTGGCCAATATTGACACCTTTATATTTGACAAAACGGGAACTTTGACGACCGGGGTTTTTGAGGTTGTCAAAATATTGCCCGCTAAAGATTATTCAGAAGAAGAGGTCTTGCGCTTGGCGGCCTTGGCCGAAAGTTACAGCCAGCACCCTTTGGCGCGCGCGGTTTTAAACAAACACTCAAAGCCCGTTAACATCTCGCAAATAATATCCCACAAAGACTATGCGGGCTTGGGCGTTAAGACCCAAACCAAAGATTATGCGA
>JAAZDJ010000033.1 GCA_012512255.1 Clostridiales bacterium
CGACAAAACGACGCACAGCTTAGTGCAAAATCCGGGGCTTTTTTCTTGGAAGCCGTTTTTGTTTATCAGTTCTTTGGTTTTTTCAAAAAACTCGCGATAGTCTTTTAGGTGGTTTTGGATTGTTTCCTCAAATTTTTGGTCTTGGGTTTCGCATAATACCCTTTTTAGCGAGATTATGCCCAGCGCGGCGTTTTTATGTATCAGGTTAAGCAGTTCTTTGTTTTTGTCCATACATATCCTCCTTATATATACATTGTGTCCAACCCATAGAAATTTAATTCCCAAAAAATATATTAACTTTTAATTATTTACAAGCGTCTTTCCATAAAAAATTACTATATAAAAATCAATAAAAAATGACATAATCCCCTTGTAAACATATGTTCAAATATGGTATTTTGGTAGTGTAAGGCGGAGGTTTAACTTATGAATTTTGTTTATATAAGGGCCATGCTGGATTGTTATAAACATATTGATAAGCTGGCGGACGCTTTGGACAAAAGGGTAATGGACATCGCCCTTAAGTCCTCGGGCTTTGACGGCAATTTTCGGCCTGCAACGCATTACATAAAAGCTGTTACCGCGCTGACCAACCAAAAAATAGAGCTTATTAATATTAAGGCTATTGTTTTGGATATGGTAAAAAGCCTGCCTTACAAATACCGCCTAGCGGCCAAATATAGATACATTGACTGCCTAAAAGTCCGCGAGATAGCGCGGCTTTTGGGTTTAAGCGTAAGAAGCGTTTTTAGGCTGCTTGAGCAGCTGCCCCAATACTGCGACGAATACTTAAACCTATGCGGTCTTGACGACCGATGGTTTTTGGAAAATTACGGCGCGCAAAAATGGATAACGAAATATATAAAACAGCCAATCAAAAACACAGAAATAAAAACTGGCTTTAAGGCGTTAAGCCGAAATTACTCGGCGCCCCAAACTCAAGAGGCTTTTCTTGGCTTAAATATCAAATAAATCAAAAACACCACGGGGATGCAAATAGCGAGCGCTATTATTATTTGCGTCCAAAAATTATAAGTGTCATTGAGCTTTTCCTCGGGGTCTTGGACGCTGGGCAAGGGCTTGGGCGAAGTGTCGTTTGGGATTATTATCTCGTTTTGCACGGCGACATAATCGGCATAGACATATCCGTATTGGGTCTTAGCGCCGTTTTGGATCTTTATATAATACCAATACGCAGAGCCGCTGTTTAACTCTTGCCCAAGCGTTTTGTTGTAGTATTGCGCGCTCGCGCCCGAAGGAAGCGTCGCCACAAGCTCCGAGGTCGCGTCGGGCAAAGCTCTTACATTGGCGGTAATATCGCCCGAAATAGTCAAAAACAAATTGCTTGGGAAGCACGATACAGGCTCGTAGTCTTTTATATTGATAGCCGAAAACTTAACATAGCCGATTATATCGTCATAGCGGACTTTATAAAAGACTTGATCGACCTGTTCCAAAACTTCCACAAAATATGTCTCAGGCAAAAAAAAGTAAACATTATCGGGCGTGTCCAGGTCCGCTGGGTTGCGGTAAAGGACAGAATTCGCCTCCACGATTAAGCCGTAGCCTAGCGAGGCTGCGGCTTTGCAGTCGTTTTTTAAAAACGCCGTCCACAAAACAATAGACAATGCGCACAAAAACAGGCAGAAAACCCTTTTCATTATCCAAATTATACGCCCAAAGCGCCGCCGTTTATACTACTTTTTTCCATTTTATAGTCGAAAATTGGTATCTAAATATTATGGAGTTAAAACAAAAAGTCCAAAGATATTTGGCACTCAAACAAGAACTGCAAAACCGCCAAAACGAGGACCGCTTGGCGCGCTATAACAAGGGCGAATTGGTCCACAAAAAACAAATGATGTTCCACCGCTCGCCCGTCCTAAGCAGATGGGTGTTTGGCGGCAACCGCAGCGGCAAGACCGAGTGCGGCGCGGTTGAGGCGGTTTGGCTGCTTAGGGGCATTCATCCATACAAGCAAAACCGCCCCAATGTAAGCGAGGCGAGCTTATAAGCGCGGACTTGTATTTGCTGGGCGAAAACCTAAAAGGCTATGAGCCCGACTGTTGCTTGCAGCTTGTAAACAGGCAATCCAAAAACCTGGCGGCGTATTTGGCGGGCGGTAAAA
>JAAZDJ010000034.1 GCA_012512255.1 Clostridiales bacterium
AACTTTGTCATATCTTTGGTAGGCAAGATAATTCCCGATAAAGTAAGAATTCCTTGGTATATAATTATAATCGCCACATTGACCACATTAATTGATATGTTACTAAGAAAGTTTTTGCCCGGCATTTATACCGAAATAGGACGCTTTATTCAATTGATTGTGGTCAACTGCATAATTTTGGCAAGGGCCGAAGCTTTTGCGGCGGGCAACAAGCCGCAATGGGCGCTATTAGACGGCTTAAGCAATGGTATAGGATTTTTGTTTGGATTGTGTGTCTTGGGCTTGTTAAGGGAAATAATTGGCTCGGGCAAGATATGGGGCATAACTGCAATACCCGAATTTTCGGGCGTCCAGATATTCAGCATTCCAGCCGGCGCGTTCATTATGCTTGCGATCCTAATGGCTATTTATAATTATATAAAAGCAAAAATAGAAAAAAAGCAAAAAATTAAAAAAGCGCTATTGAAAAAAGCCATGCAAACCGCCCAAGGAGGTAAGGCATAATGAATATACTGGTAATGATTGTTTCAACTTTTATTACCGCCGTATTTACCGAAAACTTAGTCTTTTATTACACTTACGGAATTTGTCCTTTCTTGGGCGTAAGCCAAAAAAGCAAAACCGCAATAGGCATGGGATTGACGGTCATATTGGTAATTACGCTATCGTCAATTTTGTCATATCTTATATATACATATTTGTTAATACCCTTTGAATTGGAGTATTTGCAAATATTATTATTTATATTGATAATCGCATCTTTGGTTCAGTTAATGGAAATCCTTTTTAAGAGATTTATACCGGCGCTTTATAAAGGGCTGGGCATATATTTGCCTTTGGTGACAACCAATTGCGCCGTTTTAGGAACGGCTAATGCGGTCATAACAAAAGGCTTTATGTTTATTGAGACTGTCTTTTATTCGTTATTTATTGGAGTAGGATTTTTATTGGCTTTGATATTGATGTCTGGTATCAGGGAACGGCTAGAAAAAGCCGATGTCCCCAAAAGCTTTAAAGGGTTTCCTTTGGCCCTTATCGCCGCAGGCATTATGGCGATGGCGTTTTCGGGTTTAAGCGGCTTAAACTTTTTTGGGTAAGGTTGATAATTATTACGGTTGATAATATAAGGTTAATAGGCAATAAAAATTAACATTTAAAAAATAAGAGGAATAGATAATAATATGGATTTTTTTATGACATTTATACTGCCAATACTAATTGTTATGGCCATTGCGGCATTTTTGGGATTTGTATTGGCGTTTTTGGGCGATAAATTTGATGTAAAACAAGATGAAAGGGTAGAACAAGTTATCAGCAATCTTGCGGGCGTTAATTGCGGAAGCTGCGGTTATGCAAGCTGCGCCGCTTTTGCCGAAGCTCTAGTGGCGGGCGAAGTGACATTAGACAAATGCAGACCCACAAGGGCCGATAAAAAGGCTTTGATTAAAGAAATATTAAGCCAAAATAAAAATTCATAAAATTTTTGAATCTTCTTTTTATTAGCCGTATTTTTATAACGGTTATGTCTTGCCGTTTTGGCATCAAAAAATTATTATTTCATTTAAATTAGCATTGTTTAAAAAGCGTTTTTACACAATATTTTGATTCAATTTTGTTTAAATTGGGTCTTTTCAAGGGTTTATTGCTGTGATATAATACAAAAAGGTAAATGATGAAATAGTTTTAGCTAAAAAGGAAGTGGTTACAAATTGGAAAAGGTTGCAGTCATTGATTTAGGTTCTAATTCTGTAAGAATGGTAATGGCCAATATTTTGGAAGGCGGTTATTTCGTAGTATTTGACGATATCAAAGAAACAGTAAGATTAGGACAAGGAATGGAAAAGGACGGATTTTTAAAATCGTCCAAAATTGCGCAGGCAATCAAAACTTTGAAAATGTTTAGGAAACTTTGCGACGCTTACGAGGTTGATAAGATAATAGCGATAGCGACCAACGCCGTAAGGCGCGCGAAAAATCAAAGAAGCTTTTTGGATGAAGTTTATGCCATGTGCGGCTTTAAGATAAATGTATTGACTGAAGAGGAAGAGTCCAGGTTTATCTATCAGGGCGTTATCAATTCTTTGGACATTCCAAAAGGGTTGATTCTTGATATATCGGGCAGTTCCACCCAGTTGATACACTATAATAGGCGCAATATTCTCAATACAATCAATATACCTTTTGGCTCAATAACTTTGACCGAACTGTTTTATGATGAAACTTTGCCGCCCGAAAAACAAGCCGAAAAAATCGAGCTTTTTATTACCGAACAGCTCTCAAGGCTGGATTGGCTCAAGCAATTAGAGCCCGAAGTCCAGTTAATAGGAGTGGGCGGGGCGTTTAGAAACTTGGGCAAAATAAGCAGAATGCTCAGAAGGTATTCCTTGGATAACACCCATAATTATGTGTTGCCAAAAGAACATTTTGTTGATATCTATGATATGATTAAGGTGCTTGATTATGAAAAGCGCATGAAAATAAAAGGAATGTCCAGCGGAAGAGCGGACATATTTATCAGCGCATTAGCTTGTATTAAGGGGCTTCTTAATGTCATATCAAACACCCAAATGACAATCAGCGCATGCGGACTTAGAGAGGGAATATTATATAATTACGCCGTTCCGTCAACCAGCGAAAAGCCAATTACCGATATTTTGGGCCATAGCATTAGCACCATAATGAATTACTTTGACGAAAACGCCGCCCATGCAGAACAAGTTTATAACCTTTCAATGCAATTATTCAAGCAATTAAGGGTTTTGCACAAACTGCCCCGACAGTATGTAAAAATTTTGAGAGTAGCTTCGCTGTTGCATGATTGCGGCTCAAGAATAAAATTTTACGATCACCATAAACACTCTTTTTATATAATCTTAAACTCGCATCTTAACGGACTCACCCAAAGAGAATTATTATTATCGGCCTTTGTCGCAAGCGCGCACCGTAGGGAAGGGCTTAATTTGGGCGAATGGAACAAATATAAAGATATCCTAAAAGAAGAAGATTTGCCCGCTGTCAGAAAATTGGGCGTTATCTTGAGAATCGCCGAAAGCTTGGATAGGTCAATGAGCGGGGTAATCAAAACAATATCTTGCGATGTTTTGGGGGATTCGGTAATAATGAAAACCGAAGCCGACGGCGATTGTTCTTTGGAAATTAAAAACGCCTTAGCGGCGGCAACGGAATTTTACAAAGCGTTTCATAAAAATCTTGAGATTTTATAATAAGACCGCAAATATTTGTAAATTTAAAAAGCGGATAAAAACTTATCCGCTTTTTTAATTATTCCTTTTTAAATTATTAAATATACTTCAAAGGTTGTTTTTTGGATTAACATAGTGGCGAAAATAACAACATGGCATATGTTTTTTGTATGTCCATTTATCATCGTTATCATTACAGATTGTTTAAATTTTATCCATACACACACATAACAATTACATCATAAGATGTAATGGTATATATCAGGCGAGCCAGCCTGTTATACTATATCCAATTTTTTATGGAGGTTATATTATATGAGGGATACAAACGACATTAACGGGTTGGATCGCTGTCAATTGCGGCTGTCAAACACTTTTAGAGAATTATGGGTGGAGCATGTGCTATGGACTCGTCTTTTTATTTTAAGCGCTATATTTGATCTTCCCGACCTTCAGTTTACGACAGAAAGGCTTTTGCAAAATCCTGTTGATTTTGCTAAAGTTTTAAAACCATTTTACGGCGAGAAAACAGCCATGCAATTTAAGCAACTTTTTACCGACCACCTTTTGATCGCGGCACAGCTGGTTAACGCGGCCAAAGCGGGAAACGCCGAAGAAGTGGAAAAACAACGCAGAAGATGGTATGCCAACGCCGAGGATATTGCCAAATTCCTCGCTTGCATTAACTGCTTCTGGAGCGAAGCTGAATGGAAAAAATTATTATTTGACCATCTTCGCATGACAGAAGACGAGGCTGTATTTATTTTGACAGGCCAATTTGAAAAAAGCATAAAAGTATATGACCAGATCCAAGACCAAGCCCTAAAAATGGCCGATGTCATGACCCGCGGCATCATTCGGCAATTTAGAATTATATATTAATAAAAAAAGACCACATTTTAAAAAAATGTGGTCTTTAAAGATCCCTTTTTTAAATTGTCGGCGGGCGGTTTTTGTATTAACTTCTAAAAATATTATTTAGAAAACGCCTTGTTCTATCATGGCTTGGGCGACCTTTTTAAATCCAGCTAGATTGGCGCCGGCGACCAAATCATACCCAAGGTTGTATTCTTGCGCGGTTTCCACAGTGATTTTATAAATATTTTTCATTATTTTTTGTAATTGGGCGTCAACTTCTTCGGCGGCCCAAACCAACCTTTGCGAATTTTGCGACATTTCCATAGCCGATACGCCCACGCCGCCGGCGTTAACCGCTTTTGAAGGGCCAATGATTATATTATGTTGTTTCAGATATTCTAAGGCTTCATTGGTGGTAGGCATATTGGAAACTTCCATGTAATATTTGGCGCCTGAATTGACAATTTTCTTTGCCGATTCCAAATCCACTTCGTTTTGCGTCGCCGCGGGCATATAAATATCAACTTTTTCGCCCCAAGGCTTAGCGTTAGGATAAAACTTAACGCCAAACTTATCGGCATAGTCTTTGATCCTGTCAAGACCGCGCGCGCGCATTTCCAATAGATAGTTCACCTTTTCTTCGCAAGAAGAAACGCCTTCAGGGTCGTAAATATATCCCTCAGGCCCAGAAATAGTGACAACCTTAGCGTCCATATGCATAGCTTTTTTGCAGATGCCCCACGCCACATTGCCGTATCCGGACACGGCGATAGTTTTGCCTTTTATATCCTCGCCATGATGCTTTAAGACTTCGTTAAGGTAATACATCGCGCCGTAGCCGGTCGCTTCGGGACGGATCAAAGAACCGCCGTAAGATAAGCCTTTGCCGGTCAAAACTCCGTTTTCCCATACGCCTTTTAGTCTTCTGTATTGGCCAAACATATAGCCTATTTCGCGCCCCCCCACACCCAAATCGCCCGCGGGGACATCAACATCAGGGCCGATGTATCTATATAACGCGGTCATAAAAGATTGACAAAAACGCATAATCTCGGCGTCGGATTTGCCTACGGGGTCAAAATCAGCGCCGCCTTTTCCGCCGCCGATAGGCAGTCCTGTCAAAGCGTTTTTAAAGCATTGCTCAAAAGCCAAAAACTTAATAATTCCGGGATATACGTTTGGTTGAAACCTTATGCCGCCTTTGTAAGGGCCTAGCGCGCCGTTAAATTGGCAGCGATATCCCGTATTGGTATGATAATTGCCCTTATCGTCCATCCAAACAACTCTAAAAGAAATCATTCTCTCGGGCGTTATAATTCTGTTTAAAAGGTCAAATTTTTCATATTCGGGGTGTTTTTCAATCAAAGGCGACACGGAAGACAAAACCTCTTCCACAGCTTGAATAAACTCGGGCTCGTTTTTATGCTTGGATTTGGCGTTTTCAATAACGCTTTTTACATAAGGATTCATAATTTTTTATACTCCTTTTTTTATATGAATAGATTGAAAAAGATTATATGGATATTTTTTACATTTTAGCACATTAGATTGTATATCGCAAAAAAATAGAGCATAAAATAAATTTATAGCAAAAATTAATAACGATTATAATAAACGCGGACATTGCAAAACAATGTCCGCATTTATTATAAAGGGGAGGGAGAATATAATTTATATATTTTGGTTGTTGAATTATTAATTCATAGCGGCGTTAATTTGATTTATTTTATCTTTTATCTTTTGTTTGCCTTTTGAAACCATTTCGGATACAGGGGAATTGCCCTCTACCAAAGCAGCGCCTATTAAAGCTCCTAAGGCCAAACCTAAAATCAATGATGTGCGCATAAGATTTCCTCCTTTTTTATTTGCTGATTTTAGTATAAGTATTAATAAGATAATTATTTATTACATATTTTGTTAATTAAAAATAATATCAAAATGCATATATTAGATAATAGCTAAAAAATTGCATTTGTGATAGACTAAAAAAGAGGAAAAATAATGCGCGTTTTGGGAATTGATTATGGGGACAAAAGAATAGGATTTGCTATCAGCGACCAATTCCGCATTATCGCAAGCCCGTTAGAAGTTTATAGCAGAAAGACTTTGAAGCAGGACTTGGAATATATCAAAAAAATTATAGACGCTCATCAAGTGGATACGGTAGTAATAGGCTTGCCTATAAATATGGACGGCACTTTGGGCGATAGGGCAATCAAAACTCAAGAATTTGGAGAACAACTAAAACAAATAATTAATTTGCCTATAGTCTATATTGACGAAAGATGGACATCCAAAGAATCCGAGCGCGTTTTGATTCAAAGCAATGTAAGGCGCGAAAAAAGAAAATCATTGATGGATAAGATTGCCGCGCAAAATATTTTACAACGGTATTTGGATATGCCCAAAAGCAAATAAAAAACCGTTATTATATTAATACTATTAATCAAAAAGGAGATTTTTTTATGTCAAAAAACGACGAGTTTGTAGTGGATTTGATGCCCGAAGATAACGCCGAGATTATTACTTTATACGACGAGGAAGAAAACGAAATCCCGTTTTATCAAATAGCTTGCATAGAACATAACAATGAATTTTATGCTATGTTACAGCCTGCCGTTGAAGTGGAAGGCATTGAGGAAGACGAGGTAATAGTCTTAAAAATGCTGGAAGCAAAAGACGATGACGATGATTTATTTGAGCCTGTTACGGATGAAAAACTTTTGGATGAGATTTATCAAGCGTATATAAAAGCGGTTGAGGAAGAGGAAGAATATGAAGAAGAAGACCAAGACGAATACGAGGAAGACGAAAACGAATAATATTTTTTATGATAGAACATAAAAAATATGCCTAACTTAAAGATAGGCATATTTTTTTTATTTGGGAATTATTTTAATTACTTTAGGTCTGGGGGATAAAGTTTTCAAAAATTATATTATCGCAATATAATTTTACATCCTCATATTCTTGTTGGGAGCGCACAGTCCAGGCCAGGACGGGCAATTTAGTTTTTGTGACAAAAACATTAGGCAAATATTTGCTCTCATAAGATATAAAATCAGGTTTGGAGACATGGTTTAGCAGCATTCTTTTTAGGACAAATTTTTTGAAAAAATTAAGCGTCTTATCGTCGGTGAAAAAAGAGGATAATTGCCCGCGCGGTATTTGAGGCGCGTATTTTTTGAAGTATTCAACGGTATAAGGATTAAAAGAATGCACGGCATACTCGCCGTCATAGCCTTTAAGTATTTCCAAAACTTTTCTTTCCAAAATTCCAACTTTATTGCTGTTTTTTATTTCAATAAGCAACGGAACTTGCCCGTTTATAAGCTCAAGCGTCTGCTCAAAAGTGGGTATATGTTGGTCGGATTTTAATATTTTATAGTCTTTGAGTTTTTGTTTGACAAGGTTTGTTATATAGCCGTCGCTGCCTGTAAGCCTGCTTAATTTTTCGTCATGGAAAACCACGACAGTCCCATCGTCAATTATTCTAAGATCAAGTTCAATTGGATAACCCGCTTCTATCGCCTTACTAAAAGCCGCCAGAGTGTTTTCTGGCGCGTTTTTGTCATGCAAGCCTCTGTGGGCTATCGGCTTAGAAAAAAGCCAGGATTCTGTTATTTTCATCTTTTGCCTTCTTTAATGTTTTTTTATAATTTTATCATTTATGGCGCATTTTATCCATTATTTTATCGCGCCATATCAATATCAAAAACCTAATTCTTGATTGACCAAAATTACATGGTATTGTTTGCCGCTTGATGGGAAATGCGTTATAACCGTGTTTCTGCAAATAGTCTCGGGCGGATAACAATAAGCACACTTTCCGCTTATGGCGCATGGAGTCTTTTTATTTAACCTGACGCAATTTTTGGGCGAAGCGACATTGCGAACCCTTTTTATTGCGTCTTCCAAACTGTCCGTAATCTTGTTTACGCCGGTCACGGCAATTATAACGGGCGGGCCAAAAATAGTTGCCGCCACGCGATTGCCCCTGCCGTCAATATTGACTATTTCGCCTTCGCAAGTTATGGCGTTAGCCGAAGTCATATAAACATCGGCAAAAGCGGCTTGCTGGTAAATTTGCTCTTTGGGCAAATCAACATAGCCCGCCATAAGAACTTGATTGCCTCTATTTTTTAGCAAATTAGGTATGCCCATATTAGCTATGGTCATGCTTCCGCCTATGCCTACTTTAGCGTCTTTAGGGATTAGTTCCAAAACTTTTGCTATGGCTTCTTCTGTTGTTTGGCAATAGTGGGGCAAAAAAGTCCGTTTTTTTAGATTATTTAAAGTCTTTATTATTATATCGTCCATATTTATTCTCCTATTTGTTCTAATATCCTATATTTATAATTTTATTGATTTTTTATAAAATTGCAATGTATTTGGCTTTTACAAGAAATATAAAGAGTTCAAAAATACCAATTATATCTTGCTTGCTAAAGCCCAAAAAATAACATATAATTGCGTTATGGAAAAAAGCAGGATAAGGAATTTTTGCATAATAGCGCATATTGACCACGGAAAAAGCACGCTTGCCGATCGCCTTATAGAAAAAACAGGCACGGTCAGCGCGAGGGAATTGCAAAATCAGCTTTTGGACTCCATGCCTTTGGAAAGGGAGCGGGGCATTACGATAAAACTTACGCCTGTAAGAATGTTTTATACGGCAAAAGACGGCAACGAATATATTTTGAATTTGATAGACACCCCGGGCCATGTGGATTTTACTTACGAAGTTTCGCGCTCGCTTGCGGCGTGCGAAGGCGCTTTGCTGGTGGTGGACGCCGCCCAAGGCGTAGAAGCGCAAACTTTGGCCAATGTATATTTGGCGCTTGATAATAATCTCGTTATATTGCCCGTCATTAATAAAATTGATTTGCCCAGCGCAAGGCCCGAAGAAGTAAAAAAAGAGATTGAAGAAGTTATCGGCTTGGACGCGCAATCGGCGCCGCTTATCTCGGCTAAAGAAGGGATAAATATTGACGATGTGCTTGAATATATAGTAAGCAATATTCCCGCGCCCCAAGGCGATAAAAGCGCGCCGCTAAAAGCCCTTATCTTTGATTCTTTTTATGATAATTACAAAGGCGCGGTGTGTCTTGTTAGAATAATTGACGGTTCGGTCAAGGCGGGAACAAGAATAAAGATTTGGTCAACAGGCAAAGTGTTTGAAACTGTTGAAGTCGGAGCGTTTAATCCCAAGCCCGTAGTCGTCCAAGAACTTGGCGCGGGCGAGGTCGGGTATATAGCCGCAAGCATAAAAAATGTAGCCGATACAGCGCCCGGGGACACCATAACATCGGCCGATAGACCGTGCGACCAACCATTGCCGGGATATAAAAAAGCGCATCCTGTCGTCTATTGCGGCATTTTTCCTACAGACGGCGGAAGATATAGCGACCTAAAAGACGCTTTGGAAAAGCTAAAGCTTAACGACGCTTCGCTGTTTTATGAGCCTGAGGTAAGCGCAGCTTTGGGCTTTGGTTTTAGATGCGGTTTTTTGGGGCTTTTGCATATGGAAATTATCCAAGAACGCTTAGAGAGGGAATTTGATCTAGATCTTATAACGACCGCTCCCAGCGTAATTTATACAATTCACAAAACCAACGGTCAAGTTTTGGAGATTTCCAATCCGTCCAACTGGCCTTCCGCGGCGGAAATAGCTTATATTGAAGAGCCCATAGTTTTGGCTGATATTTATACGCCGCCCGAATACATCGGCGCTGTTATGGAACTTTGCCAAGAAAAAAGGGGCGAGTATTTGGATATGCAATACCTTGATAAAAACAGGGTCAAGATGCGTTATACCATGCCTTTAAATGAAATAGTTTATGATTTTTTTGATAGTTTAAAATCCCGAACAAGAGGGTATGCGAGCCTTGACTATGAAATAACGGGCAAAAAAAAGGCCGACCTTGTCAAGATGGATATTTTGCTTAACAATGAGGTTTGCGACGCTTTGAGTATAATAATCCACAAAGACAAAGCCTATGCGCGCGGTCGCAGTATAGCCGAAAAATTAAAAGAAGTCATACCCCGACAGATGTTTGAAGTGCCCATACAAGCCGCGATAGGCGGCAAGGTGATCGCAAGGGAGACGGTAAAAGCGCTCAGAAAAGATGTTCTGGCGAAATGTTACGGCGGAGACATTACAAGAAAACGCAAGCTTTTGGAAAAACAAAAAGAAGGCAAAAAACGCATGCGCCAGTTTGGCAGCGTAGAAATACCCAGCGAAGCTTTTATAAGCATTCTTAAGCTTGACAAATGAAAAAAGTAGGCGTTTACATCCATATACCTTTTTGCCGCTCAAAATGCGCTTATTGCGCTTTTAATTCTTTTTTTGCCGATACCCATACCCAAAAAGAATATGTCAATTTTTTAATAAAAGAAATAAAATCTTTTAAGTATGACGACGATATAATAGCCGATACTATATATTTTGGCGGAGGCACGCCGTCATTTTTATATCAAGGCGGCATAACGGCTATTATTGACGCGCTAAAAAAAAGATTTATCTTTTTACCGCGCGAAGCGTCAATAGAATGCAATCCCGAGTCCGTTACAAAACCAAAACTTAAAGAATATAGCTTAGCGGGAATAAACCGGATCAGCATCGGGCTTCAATCGGCTTCGGATGCGCTTTTAAAAAACGCGGGCAGGATTCATACCTTACAAGACTTTTTAAATAGCGTGCAATGTTGTCAAGAGGCTGGGTTTCAAAACCTAAGCTGCGATATAATGCTGGGCTTGCCCAATCAAAACATAGACGATGTTATAGATACTTTGAATATTTTATTCAAGCTTCCCATAATTAAGCACATATCAATGTATGGGCTAAAACCTGAAAAAAACACGCCATGGCAGGATATAGTTGTTGACGAGGACTTATCCGTCGATATGTATGACGCGGCATATGGCTTGCTGTTAAAAAACGGATTTTTGAGATACGAAGTTAGCAATTTTTGCAAGCCAGGATATGAATGCGTCCATAACATCAAATATTGGAAAAGGCAAGATTATCTCGGCTTCGGGCTGGGCGCGCATTCTTTAATAGACAATGTTAGATACGCCAATGCGGACAATCTAAAGGATTATTATAACAACAAAAAAGAATGGCTTGTTCTTACAAAAAAGCAAGCCAAAGAAGAACATATAATGCTTGCTTTGCGTATGGAAGAAGGGCTTAATATTACTGGTTATAATAACGAATTTGAAGGAGATTTCATAAAAGAGTATTTCAAGCCCATTGAAAAACTTAGCAAACTGGGCGCAATAGAGCTTACAAAAAACTCCCTAAAAATCAAGCCTCAATATATGGGCGTTATGAACAGTATAATTGCCGAGTTTTTTAATTAGCGCTGTTGTCGGGATTAACTTTTTTGTCGTCTAGTTTTTTATAAGCGGGAGTGTTTATCACATTGCCGAATTTATCAAACCTTGAACCATGGCAAGGGCAATCCCATGTCTGTTCTTCGGGATTAAATTTTGTGCGACATCCCATATGGGTGCATGCAGGATTGCCAAGATAATTAATTCCGCCTATGAGGCTCCCCACCATTTTTATATTATTCCATAATGTCTTGCCTATCGGTCCCATTGCCAATTTTCTGCTTGGCGAATAAATCTCAGCGTATGGATTTTTTTGGCCCGCTATCAAATCGGCAATAATCCGTCCCGCAATATTTGTGGATGTCATGCCCCATTTGTTAAATCCTGTCATAATGTAAAGATGTTTTTCGTTTTTGGTAAGGTTGCCGACAAGCGCCAAGTTATCGGGCGATAGGCTGTCTTGGGCGGACCATTTCGCGACTGCCTGATTGTCTTCAAAAATTTTGTTTACATGGTTCTGCCAATTTTTATAATGCGGCGTATCCATATCATGGCCGCATTGGTGGCTTTGGCCGCTTACGATTACCATGTCCTCAAATTTCCTATAAGTATAGGCCTCGCTGTCAATATTGTTCCACATTCCGCTTAAGGATTTCGTAGTCTTATACGCTCCGTTATACGACCTGTGCTGAATAATCCTAGCAAAATATAAGCCTTTAAAATTGATAATAGGGAAGTTAGTGGCTATGACAAAATTTTGGGCGGTTATTTTGCGCCCGTCTTCCGTTAAGCAATAGTTGTTTTGAACATCTATTACCCTAGTGTCTTCGTATATTTTGACTTTGTGGTTGGTCGCCGCCTGCGCCAAACCATGAAGATATTTCATTGGATGAAACATCGCTTGGTTTTCAAAACCTAGCGCCAGCTCGTATTCAAGCGGGATAAGGCCTGTTTGGGTGGTTAAGAACGCTTTTATTGGCGTGTTCTGGACAGCTTTGTATTCTTGTCTTAACTTTATGCAGTTTTCGGGCCTTTGGGTGAATAAAAACGAATCAACCCTTTCAAAATTGCAATCTATTTTTTCTGTCTTGATAATATTTTCTATTTCGTCAATAGCTTCTTGGTTGGCTTTGGCTATAATGGACGCCTTTACTTGACCAAATTGTCTTGTATATCTGTCATAAGTCATATCGTGCTGGGAAGTGATATGCGCCGTGGTGTTTTTGGTGGTGCCGCTGCCTATTTTATTGGCTTCTAATACCGCAGTGCTTATGCCGTGACGGCTTAAATAATACGCCGCGCTTATGCCGGACAGCCCGCCGCCTATAATCGCGGTATTGACATCAATATCATGGTCAAGTTTTTGGTATTGCGGATAGTTGTCGTTATGCCAAACTGATTTTAATTTTTCCATAATTTATCTTCCATAATTAAGTTTTTATAAATTAAGTATTAAACGCTAATTAGGCAAATTATGATTAAAGATTTCATTTATTTTTTTTAGCGGCTTTCTTAACTTGTCTTTTTATAAACCTTTTGGCTTTGTTTATATTTCTCATATATAAATTATTGCGCAAATGATTGAAAAATATATCATTATCAATCAAAATATGATATATTATTATATAAAGTTAATATCTTTATTCCAAAAAAGGCAATCATGGCTATAAAAACAAAAGAAACCAAACATTTATATTTATTATTAACCAAGACAGCGTCAATCTTTTCAAGAATAATCGCGTTTATCATGGGGGATAAATACACGCATTCAGCTATAGCTTTAGACAAAAAGCTTGAAAAGATGTATAGCTTTGGGCGCAAAAGAATTCACAACCCGTTTTTGGGCGGATTTACTGAAGAAAGAATAAATTACGGCGTTTATTTGTTTTCGCCGTATGTTCCTTGCGTGGTTTTGGAATTGGATGTCACAGACGAGCAATATGAAAATGTCAAAAAAGACCTGGATTATTTTGTCGCCAATAAAAAGATGTATAAATATAATTATAGGACCATATATAATCACTTATTCTCGTCATACCATAAGAGCAAATATAGATTCGCTTGTTCTGAATTTGTTTATTATATATTGCACAAAAACAATGTCTTGGATTTTAACCTTCCTATCGCAGCCGTTAGACCCCAAACATTTTTGGATAAGCTGCCCGATAAAATAATATATAAAGGCAATTTACATAAATACAGAAGTTTTTTATATATGCTTAATCAGGCCTATGCCGATAAAGCAAAGGCGTAAAATATAGGTTAGTTTGGCATAATAAAACAAAAGCGGTTAGGGCTAAAAAAACAAATAAAAAATAAAATAATGAAAGACGGATTTATCAAAGTCGCGGCGGCGACCCCCGAAGTCGTTCCCGCAGATTGCAGACATAACGCCCAAAAAATTATTAAATTAATCAAAGAAGCGCATTCTTTGGGCGTTCAGGTTATTGTTTTCCCCGAATTGAGTATTACCGCTTATACTTGCGGCGATTTGTTTTTGCACGAGTCTTTATTGAACGCCGCGCTGGAAGCGTTAAAAGAGATATTAAATGTTTCCAAAGATACAGAATTATTAATAATTACAGGCGTCCCTCTTGCTTTTGATGAAAAGCTTTATAACTGCGCCGCTGTGATTTTTAAAGGCAAAATCTTGGGCTTAATCCCTAAAAAAAATCTTGCCAATTATAATGAGTTTTACGAGACGCGATATTTTACAGGCGGCGATATCCACAAACAAGTCAAAATTTTTGGGCAAGATGTTTTTTTGAGCAACCGCCAAGTCTTTGTAAACGAAGAGATGCCCGAGTTTAAAATCGGCGTGGAAATCTGCGAGGATTTATGGGTAATAGACCCGCCTTCAATCAATTATATAAAAGCGGGTGCATTTTTGATCGCCAATTTGGCCGCGTCCAATGAGGTTATAAAAAAAGCCGATTATCGCAAGCTTTTGGTGGCTTCCCAATCGGGCAGGGGTGTTTGCGGATATATTTATTGCGACGCTGGCAAGGGCGAGTCTTCCACCGATATGGTTTTTTCAGGGCATAATATAATAGCCGAAAACGGCGTTATTTTAGAAGAAGCGAAGCCTTTTGCCGCGGGCTTGACCGTAAGCGAGATTGATTTGCAAAAATTAAAACAAGAAAGGTTAAGAACAAAATCTATAACTTATTCCCAAGAAAATATTAAAGCAATACCTTTTTCCCTAAAAAAAAAACTGACTGAAATTACCCGTTTTATATCCAGAAACCCGTTTTTACCCGATGGTTTAAATGATAATATCGCATGCGAACACATTCTTAATATTCAGGCGCATGGTTTGGCGACTAGGCTCAAAGCGACGGGAATAAAAAAAGTATGCTTAGGCCTATCGGGCGGTTTGGATTCGTCATGGGCGTTATATGTCGCTATTAGGGCATTTGAAATTTTAGGATACGACAAAAAATCTATTTTGGCTATTTCTATGCCGTCTTCTGCTAACACCTCAAAAACTAAAGATAACGCCAAAGCTTTGGCGTTGATTGAGGGCGTGACATTTAGGGAAATACCTATTGACCAAGCTATAAAACAGCACCTAAAAGACATAAGCTTAGGTTCAAATGATTTTGGAATAGCCTATGAGAACGCGCAAGCCCGCGAGAGAACGCAAATTTTGATGGATATAGCCAATGAAATAAACGCGTTAATGATAGGCACAGGCGATTTGTCTGAGTTGGCTTTGGGCTTTACAACTTATGGCGGCGACCATATGTCTATGTATGCTGTAAATATTTCTATTCCTAAAACATTAATTAAAATTCTTGTTGGTTATTTGGCAAAAACAATCAAAGACCCCCAAAAAGCCATGTTATTGACCGACATACTAAACACTCCAATAAGCCCCGAGCTTGTGCCGTCCCGACAGGATAAAATAATCCAAAAAACCGAATCAATTATAGGCCCATACGAACTTCATGACTTTTTCTTATATTATGCGGTAGGATATGGCTTCGGGCCAAAAAAGATATTTAGGCTTGCAAGGCGCGCTTTTGGAGAGTATTCGGACCAAGAAATCAAAAAATGGCTTACCGTGTTTTTTGAAAGGTTTTTTGCAAACCAGTTTAAGCGCTCTTGCTTGCCCGACGGCCCAAAGGTTACTTTTATTTCTTTGTCGCCAAGAGCGGATTTGAAAATGCCCAGCGACGCGAGCGCAAAAGTTTGGCAAAAGGAATTAGAAATGATATAGTATTTATTATAAATCTTGTTGGACGGAAATAGTGGTCGTCGTAATTACCGAAGAAAAAGCTAAGCAAAGAATTACAAATAATATCTTATCCGCTTTGCCTCAATGGTTTGGCATTCCCGAATCAATTCAAGTTTATGTAAGACAATGCGTCAATAAGCCTTTTTTCGCGTATAGGCATAACGGCGAATTTGTGGGTTTTGTTTTTTTGAAATTACATAATGATTTTTCTGCTGAGATTTGCGCTATGGGCGTTTTGAAAGAATACCATCGCCAAGGCATAGGCACACAGCTTATTAATAAGTGCATAGATTATTGCCAAGAGCATAAGATAGAGTTTTTGCAAGTTAAAACATTAGACAATGGCAATTGCAATTATTATAAGATAACGCGGGATTTTTATGCCGCAATGGGGTTTAAGCCTTTGGAACGCATTCCTTCGCTTTGGAACGAGGAAAACCCATGCTTAATTATGATAATGCATATAGATTGCCAAAAACAAGCAGATTTCAGGTTTTAAAATAATTTATTAATTGTCATTACAATAAACTTCCCAAAATATAATATCTATCAGTGTGTAAAAAATATTTGCCGATAGGCGTTTTTGATAGCGGCGTCGGCGGCATAACCGTCCTAAAAGCATGCGCTGATATTTTGCCGCATGAAAATTTTTTGTATTACGGCGATACGAAAAACAGCCCATACGGCAACCTCGCTGATCAGAAAATAACGCAGTTAACATTTAACGCGGTTGATAGGCTTATTTCAAAAGGCGTAAAAGCTGTCGTAATAGCCTGCAATACCGCGACGGCGGCCGCAATTAACGCGCTAAGGAGCAAGCACGATATAGAAATAATAGGCATAGAACCCGCCATTAAGCCCGCGTGTTTGATGACCAATGGCAAGGTTTTGGTTTTGCTTACTAAGGCCGCGGCTAGACAACCCAAATTTAAGTCGTTAATCAAACAATGCGGTCTTCAAAAGGTAATAATTTATCCGCTATGCGATCTTGCCCGCAAGATAGAACAAAATATCGGGCGTTTTGAAAATTTAAAAGAATATATACATAAAATTTTAAGCCCTTATAAAGATTGCGGTATTAAAGCGGTAGTATTGGGATGCACGCATTATATATTTGTCAAAGATATCATAGCCAAAATTTTCCCCCAGGCTGTTTTGTATGACGGGAACGCCGGAGTGGCAAGATATTTAAAAAATACGCTTATAAAAAACGGACTCCTCAACGACCAAAACCAAAAGGGGAAAATTGAGTTTTTTTCTTCAGATGTTAAGTATCAATCAATCTACCAAAACCTTTGGTCAAAATACACAAATATTTTTTAAAATCTTGATTTTTGATTTGTTTAAACTTGCTTAATATGCTGTTAATAATTATAATTAAAGCCATGAGAATATTCTTGACCAACGATGACGGCATATTGGCAAAAGGCCTTTACCATCTGGCGAGGGGATTGGCGCAAGACCACGAGGTGTTTATTGTCGCCCCGGACAGGGAAAGGTCCGCTTGCGGCCATTCGCTAACAATCAACACGCCCATAAAATACAATCAAATCAATCTTATTCCCGGAATTACCAGTTACAAAACGGATGGAACGCCCGTGGATTGCGTAAAGTTTGGATTATCCGAACTTTACCAAGGCAAGCCTGATTTGTTGCTTTCGGGAATTAATTACGGCGCTAATTTGGGCACGGACATTTTATACTCGGGCACGGTTTCGGCCGCCTTTGAGGGCAAAATCTTGGGCATAAAATCAATAGCTATCAGCATTCCCGAACACAAGCCGGACGAAAAAATTGTCAAAGCGGCGGTGAAATTTATTAAACAAAACCTGGAACTGTTTTATAATCTTGACATGCCCGAGAAAACTATTTTAAATATTTATTATCCACATACTACGCAAATAAAAGGCGTAAGACTCGCCTCAATGGGCTATCAAGAATACGATGACGAATATATAAAGGGCACGGCTGTTAATATGTATTGGCTTACGGGCAAACCAATAAAACACCATAAAAATCCGCCCGATAGCGATGTTGAGCTAAACCGTCAAGGATATATCACTATTACGCCCATTTCTTTTAATCTTACCGACAATGTTTTTCTTAATAAACTAAAACAAGAAGGCGTTTTTGATAAGTGAAAATAACGGTTATAGGCGCCGGGCCTGCCGGGATGATGGCTGCGATAGCGGCAGCGCAGGCTGGCGCCGAAGTGTCTTTGCTGGAAAAGAATTCTAAACTAGGCAAAAAATTATATATTACCGGTAAAGGTCGTTGCAACTTGACCAACGACATATCGCCTCAAGAGTTTTTCAAAAATGTAGTATCCAATCCAAAATTTTTATATAGCGCGCTAAATCGTTTTACGCCCCAAGATACTATTAATTTTTTAGAGCGAAACGGATGCCCTTTAAAAGTGGAAAGAGGCGGGCGGGTTTTTCCTTTGACCGACCGTTCAAGCGATATTATCAAGACTTTTGAAAAGGCTTTAGGCAAGTTTGGCATTGATATTCGTTATGATTGCGCCGTTGCTGACATTTTTAAATCAAGGGATAAATTTGAGGTTGTTTGCGTCAACGGTTACAAAATTATTTCAGATTGTGTTATAATAGCTTGCGGAGGGATGAGCTATCCTTCCACGGGCAGCGCGGGCGACGGTTATGTTTTAGCGAAAAAGCTGGGACATACGATAATTGAGCCTGTGCCCGGACTTGTGTCTATTAGCGTCAAAGAAGATGTTTCGGCGCTTGAGGGCCTGTCTTTAAAGAATGTGGCTTTGACCGCGGAATACAACAGCAAAATTATTTCCAATCTATTTGGCGAGATGTTGTTTACCGATAGCGGAATAAGCGGCCCTATAGTTTTGAGTACAAGCAGCATTATTAATAGATTGCCGTTGGGCAAAGTCAAGCTTTATATAGACTTAAAACCCGCCTTAGACCGCAACAAGCTTGACGAGCGTATATTAAGGGATTTTGCAAAATATCAAAATAAACTGTTTAAAAACGCCTTAGGCGATTTATTGCCCAAAAGCTTAATACCTGAAATCATAAAAAGAAGCGGCATTGACCCGAACCAAAGGGTAAATGTTATTACGAAAGCGCAAAGGCAAAGCCTGTTAAACGCGCTAAAGCGGTTTGAGCTTAACATAAAAGGACTGGACGGTTTTGAAAAGGCGATTATAACTTGCGGGGGCGTAAACACCAAAGAAATAAACCCGTCTACGCTAGAGAGCAAAATAACAAAAGGATTGTTTTTTGCGGGCGAGGTCATTGACGTTGACGCATATACCGGAGGATATAATATCCAAATCGCTATTTCAACGGGATATCTTGCCGGCATAAGCGCGGCAAGCGCCTTATGAATATAATGAAAAAAAGGGTTAAATTATGAAAGCCATTGTTGATATAACGGCGATTAGGGGGGCGATAACGGTTGAAAACGACAGTATCCAAGAAATAACCGACGCCACCAAGGAATTGATGAACGAGATTGCCCAAAAAAACGATTTAAATAATCCCGGCAAAAAAATTATAAGCATACTTATTAGCACGACCAAGGATATAACCGCGATTTATCCCGCCGCGGTTTTGCGGGAAATGGGCTATAATGACGCCGCGTTGTTTTCCTCCCAAGAGCCCGATATGGAAAACTCATTGGCCAAATGCATTAGGCTTATGGTCAATGTGGCAAGCTACAAAGAAATTCTAGAACCCAAACATGTTTATCTAAAAAAGGCGCAAATTTTGCGTCCTGATTTGGTGTAAATTATGCGTTATTCAATAGCGATTGACGGGCCAAGCGGAGCGGGCAAGAGCACTATCGCTTCGGCTTTGGCAAAAAAGTTAGGAATTTTACATCTTGATACGGGCGCTATGTATCGCGCCGTCGGTTTGAAAATTTTGAGGCTTGGCATTGATTTTTCGGACGAGGAGACAATAGCCCAAGTATTGAAAAATACAGATATAGATATAAAATACGAATGCGGCATACAAAAAGTATATTTGGACGGCGAAAATGTGGATTCGCTTATCAGATTGCATGAGGTCTCAAAAGCCGCGTCGGCTGTTTCGGCGCTTAGGTGCGTAAGGGAAAAAATGGCGCAAGCCCAAAGAAAACTGGCACAAAAATACGATATGGTTGTAGACGGCAGGGATATAGGCACTTATGTCTTGCCCGACGCCAAATATAAGTTTTTTTTGACCGCCGACGAAGAGATTCGCGCCAAAAGAAGACACGAGGAACTAAAAGAAAAAGGCCAACTTATAGATTATAACGCTGTTTTGGAAGATATCAAAAAACGAGACTACATGGACTCCACTAGGGCGATAGCGCCGTTAAAAAAAGCGCAAGACGCTATCGTAATTGATTCATCCAATATGACGCCTTCCGAAGTTGTACAGTCTATGATAAAATACATTAAGGAAAGATTATGACATTATTATATTTGATTGCAGTTATTTTGTTGATTATTCCTTTATGGATTTTGTATCCGATAGAAGTTTTGGGCAAAAAGAGAAAACCAAAAGGCAAATTGATTTTGGTGAGCAACCATATGACCGCGGTAGATCCCTTTTTGCTTGCGGCCCATCATAATCGCCAAATTTATTATTTGGGTAAAAGCGAATTTACCAAAGACTCAAAATTTGTAAGAATTATTTTCAAATGGCTTGGCGTTACCTCTGTTGACAGAGGCAAGCCCGATATCGCGGCTATTAAGGCGATTATCAAGCGCCTTAACCAAGGCAAGACGGTAGGAATCTATCCCGAGGGCACTAGAAACTATAAAAACGAAGACATACAAACCATAAAAAGCGGCAGCGCGATGTTCGCCCTAAAAACCGACGCGCCCGTAGTGCCCATGATACTTTGCAAAAGGCCAAAATTATTTAGGAAAAATATATATATTATGGGCGACCCTGTGGATTTTAGCGAATTAAAAAACCAAAAACTTACCGCCGAAGTTTTGGACAGGGCGGACGAGATTTTATACGACTACATGGTAAAGCTCCACCAGACTGTTAGGTTTTATTCCAATTTAAAAGGAAAAGAAAAAAGGGATTTAAAAAGGAAGTTAAACGATAAAAATATAAAATTTAATGATATTTATAATGAAATTTTTAAAATTTCAGATAATAAAAACAACGAGATAACAAATGGTTAAAAAAGTCATATTGGCAAAAAATATCGGGTTTTGTTTTGGCGTTGAGAAAGCTATTAACACAGCCCAAAAATACGCGCCCGAAGGAGTTTGTTCTTTAGGCCCTATAATACATAACCGCGCGGTTGTTAAAGACTTGGAAGCCAAAGGACTAAAGACAGTAAAAAAAATAGACGAAATCTCATCGTCCAAAGTTATAATCAGATCGCACGGAGCAGGCAAGGCTGTCTATGACGAATTGCAAAAAAAAGGGATTGAGATTATTGACGCCACTTGTCCTTTTGTCAAGAAAATTCACAAAATTGTTGAAAAATATTACCTACAAGGTTATCAAATAGTAATAGCGGGCATAGCTACTCATGGCGAAGTAATCGGGATTAACGGCTGGTGCGACAACTCGGCGATTATTATTGATTCGCGTCAAGATATTCCCTATATAGATTCCGACAAAATATGCGTGGTTGCCCAAACTACATTTTCGGTTAAAGAGTTTGAGCGTATAACTGAATATTTTAATAACTTAAATCAAAAATCAGTTGTAGTTTTTAATACAATTTGTTATACTACCAATGAACGTCAGGAAGAAGCCATTAAGTTAAGCCAAAAATGCGATTGCATGATTGTGATAGGATGTTCCGACAGTTCAAACACAAACAAACTGCTAGATATATGTAAGCGCAATTGTAAAAACACTTACCTCGTAGAAAAAAGCGAAGATTTAGAATCAGTCTTCCCCAAGTTACACGGAACGGTAGGAATTACAGCAGGCGCGTCAACCCCTAGCGAGTTGATTTTGGAGGTTAATCGCTATATGAACGACAACATCAATGAGGGTTCGTTTGAGGCTCTTTTGGAAAGCAACCCTGTTGTCAATTATGTAAAAGGCACGAAGGTAAAAAACGCTGAAATTTTATTCGCGGACGAAAAAGGAATTCATGTTAAGCTAGACGGCAAAAACGACGGGCTAATTCCGCCCGATGAAGTGGAATTAAACGGCGAATACAATCCTGAAAATTATAATCCTGGCGACAAAATAGATATAGAGATTCTTGGTCCTAAGGATAAAGATACCGGCTGCATACCGGCTTCCAAGAAAAAGATTGAAGAAAAAAAGCTACAGGACAAGCTTATAGACGGCATAAGAAACGGCGAAGAATTTTTTATCGCCGTCAAGGCAGTAAAAGGCGGACTATTAGGCAAATACGGCGGTTACCGCGTATTTGTACCGCAATCCCATGTTGAAGAGCGTTATGTTACCGATCTTAGTCCTTACAACAAACAAAAAGTTCGTCTTACCGTGCTGGAAATTGACGATAACAAGAGAAAGATAACGGCTTCCCGAAAAATAATTCTTGCCAAAGAACGCAAAGCCAAAGAACAAGAACGCCGCGCCAAAGAAGACGAAGTTTTGCAAAGACTAACCGAAGGCGACAAGGTGACGGGAAAATTTGTCAGGGCCACTCCTTTTGGAGCGTTTATAGATGTTGACGGTTTGGATTGCCTATGCCGTATTTCAGACCTTTCTTGGAATAGAGTAGGCAAAGTTGAAGATGTATTGACCCTTAACGAAGAGTATGAGTTTTTGGTTTTGTCGGTAGATCGCGAAAAAAGAAAAGTTGCTCTAGGTTATAAACAATTGCATCCCCATCCTTTCCAAGAAGTAGCCGCAAAGTATCCTATAGGTTCTATTGTAACGGGACAGGTCGCTAGATTGGAAGAATACGGAGCGTTTGTAGATATAGAAAACAATATAAGGGGATTAGTACATATTTCGGAAGCCGCGCGCGATTATGTAAAAAACATTAACGATGTCTTAAAGGTTGGCGATGAAGTTACCGCCAAAGTGATTAAGATTGACGAGGAAAATTGCAAAATTTCGCTTAGCATAAAGGCGGCATTGCCCGAAGAAGAAAAAGTTCTTCAAACTAAAAATTCTAAGTCCGAAGAAAAACCTAAAGAATCCCGCAGGCGCGCTAAAGCAGGCAAGCCGTTAGAAAATATCCCTACCCAATGGAAAGAAGGCGCTACCAACACGCCGTTGGCTGAATTATTAAAAGATTTTAAATAAATACCTTTAACCCAAAAAGCGTCAGACCGTCAACTAAAAAGTGGCGGTCTTTTGGTTTAAAGCGTTAACTTAAGAAAATTATTTTGAAAAGATAATAAAAAAAACTAAAGATTGGATACCTTATGAAAACAATTAATTTTTCGCCAATTACCATAAACGATAAAACTATTTTTGACGAATTTTTTAAAAATAACGACAGCATTTCATCGGCTAATGACTTTAGCACCATTTTTTGCTGGAATGTCTCGGGCAACGCCAGATACGCCATTGTTGATGACGATGTTTTGATTGTTTATAATATTTATCAAGGCAAAAAAGTATATTATTTTCCCGTAAGCAAGACCAAAAAAGACATAAGCCCTTATATTGACATGATTTATGAATTTGAAGATTGTGCCAAGCATTTTATAGCCCAAGCCGAAACAAAAGATTTAAACCAGATAAGCGGCGTTAAAGGCTATGAATTGGTATATGACAGGGATTTTTCGGATTATATATATCTTTCTAAAGACTTAAGAGATTTGAAAGGAAAAAAATACCACGCTAAGAGAAACCATATTAATAAATTTAAAAAATCATATAAATACATTTTTAGAGAATACAAAGAATCGGATTATCAAAAATGTATGGATTTGTATGATTTATGGCTGGAAAATAACGGCCTAAGCCCGACATTAGAAAAAACCGCCATAGAATTGGCGTTAAAAAACTACAAACCCCTTAACTTAAAATGCGGCGTGATTGAGATTGACGGCGAAATAAAAGCTTTTTCCATAAACAGTATTTTGCCAAACAAAAAAGCGGGCAATGTTTTATTTGAAAAAGCCGATATTAATTATGACGGGATTTTCGCCGCAATTAATAATTTTTGCGTCAAAGAATTTTTTAAGGATGTAAAATATGTAAACAGACAAGAGGATATGGGAATAGAAGGGCTACGGAAAGCAAAATTGTCCTATAATCCCATATTTATATTAAATAAATACAAGTTAATATGCCAAGCAGATAAAAAATCCAAAAATTAATGTGATTGACGATTAATTGACAATTGAGCGATATAAGAATTATAATAAATTAATTTATTCTAAATGATATTTGAGGGATAATCAATGCCTATAACAAAGCTAAGCCAAGTGATGCCCGATCTTAAGCCAAGAGAAATTAAAATAGGCGGTTTTACCCTGACCGAAACAATGATAAGCTTTTCTATCGTTGTCTTTGGGCTGATTTTGACCGCCATAATTATTAGGGTGTTTTTTGTGCCGCGCTGGCAAAAAAGCAAAAAAGTCGGCGACTTTCAATTGCTGCTAGAAGGTTTGGTAAACTCTTTTGAAAACAACGCCCGCGAACTTACAGGTCCTAGCGCGTCATTTGTCGCGCCTTTGTATTTCACATTGGCTTGTTTTATTTGTTTGGGCACGCTGGTAGAAATGTTGGGACTTCGTCCGCCTATATCCGACTTTAATGTTGTTCTTGTTTTGGGCATTATAACTTTTGTTATTGTCCAGTTTTACGGCATAAGAAAAAAGAAATTAAAAAGATTGCTAAGATATGCAAACCCTTTAAACATCGTGACGGACGCTGTGGTGCCTTTTTCTTTGGCGCTAAGAATGTTTGGAAGCGTATTTAGCGGATATCTTATCATGCATTTGATTTATTCTTTGCCCTTTCCTATAGCTTATCCGCTAATAGGAAATTTGATTTTTACCGTGTTTCACGCATTGATGCAAAGCTATGTGTTTATGATGCTTTCAATGTGCTTTATATCGGAAGTTATGGAATAAAGGAGAAACGAAATGATACAAGCTATCTTATCTCAGCTACAAATCTTAAGCCTAAGCGTCGCAAGCTTACTGGGGCAAGTTGACCTTGCGCCTATAGGAATAGGATTGGCGGTATTTACAGGCATAGGCGCGGGAATCGGCATAGGCATCGCCACAGGCAAGGCGGTGGAAGCCATCGCCCGTCAGCCCGAAGCAGCCGGCAAAATCCGAACCGCGCTTTTAATAGGGCTTGGATTTGCCGAAGCGACGGCTATTTATGGCACATTTATAGCTATTATGATGCTGATCTGAGAAAGGGTTTTAAGTTATGAGCGGAATTATAGAGAGTTTGGGATTGAGCTGGCAAGAGATGCTGTTCTATGCCATTAACCTTGCGATTTTGATAGCGGTAATTCGTTTTTTTGTCTATAAGCCCGTCAAAAAGATAATTGACAACCGCAAAGAACAGCTTGAGTTTTTGTTTGTGGAAAACGAAAGGCTCAATAAAGAAGCGCTTGAACTAAAGAAAAACCATGAAAAAGCTTTGCAGCAAACGCGGCAAGAAGTGGTTAAAATGACCGAAGAAATTACCAAAGACGCTAAGCTTAAGAGCCAAGAAATAATAGAGCAAGCGCAAAAGAAAGCGCAAGAAATTATACAAAAAGCCAAAAAAGAAATAGAAGAAGAAAAAGCCCGCGCGATCAACGCTTGCAAACAGCAAGTGCCGATTGTTTCTGTGGAAATTGCTCGTCAAATAATCCAAAGAGAGCTAAACGAACAAGATCACAAAAAACTTATAGAAGATGCCCTTAGCGAATGGGAGAACTAAATGTCGGTTATTAAAGTCATAACAAGCTATGGCATAGATATTAAAACAAAAAACCGCATAGAAGAAGTTTTTAAAAAAAAGCATAGCGGCAAGGATATTTCTTTTTCATACGAAATAGACCCAAGCATTTTGGGCGGCATTTTGGTTATTGACAACGGGGTCTATTATGACGGCACTTTAAAAAGCCGCTTTATTCAACTACAAGACAAAGACGCCCTCAAAAAGACCAAAATAATATCAGCAGGTTCTGTCATTTATAACGGCGACGGCATTATAAAAATTTCGGGGCTTAACAGCGTCAAATACAACGAGCTTTTAAGGCTGGAAAACGGCGTAGAAGCGATCGCGCTTAATTTGGAAAAAGACGAAGTCGGCGCCGTTGTCTTAGGCGACGAAACCAAAATCGCCATAGGAATGACCGTATATTCCACTGGTCAAATCGTGTCCGTTCCTGTAGGTTCATGCGTTTTGGGCAGGGTAATTAATCCTTTGGGGCATGCTTTGGACGGATTGCCCGAATTAGAAACAGATTTTTATCGTCCCATTGAAGCGCCCGCGCCGTCCATAACTCAAAGGGATAAAGTTACTACGCCTTTGCAGACAGGTATCTTGGCGATAGACTCTATGATTCCGATAGGCAAAGGCCAACGGGAACTTATTATAGGCGATCGCCAAACCGGCAAGACCTCAATAGCCATAGATACAATTATTAACCAAAAGGGTAAGGATATTTATTGCGTTTATGTTTCTATAGGCCAAAAAGCCTCAACTATAAGCAACTTAGTGCGCATTTTAAAAGAGCGCGAGGCTTTGGAATACACATGCGTTGTTTGTTCTACCGCGTATGATAGCGCGCCTTTGCAGTATATAGCGCCTTATTGCGGTTGCGCTATCGCCGAGGAGTTTATGTATAACGGCAAAGATGTCTTGATTGTTTATGACGATTTGTCCAAACACGCCATAGCGTATAGAACGATGTCATTGTTGTTAAAAAGGCCGCCAGGAAGGGAAGCCTATCCTGGAGATATTTTTTATTTGCATTCCAGGCTTTTGGAAAGGGCGGCCAAGTTAAACGCCGAGATGGGCGGCGGCTCAATGACGGCCTTGCCCATAGTAGAAACATTGGCGGGCGATATCTCGGCATATATACCTACCAATGTCATATCAATCACAGACGGCCAGATTTATCTAGAAGACGAGCTTTTTAACGCGGGCATAAGACCGGCAATCAATGTTGGTTTATCGGTATCTAGGGTGGGCGCCAACGCCCAAATACCCGCGATGAAAAAAGTTTCGGGAAAATTAAGGCTTGAGCTGTCCCAATACAGGGAGCTTGCGATTTTTGCCCAGTTTGGCTCGGAATTGGACGCTTCCACCCGTCATATTTTAAGCCAAGGCGAAAAGACCACGGAAACTTTAAAACAGCCGCAATATAATCCCTATTCCGTGGAGGAACAGGTAATATTGCTTTATGCCGTCAATAAAGAGTTTTTAAAAGATATTCCCGTAAAGCAAGTTAGGGAGTTTAATAAAGGTTTGTTAAATTATATAAAAACTTTTCATCCTAATATCATTGACGATATTAGCCAAACATCCGACCTCACAAGGGAGAATATGGAGCGTATAGAAAAAGCTATTATTGAATATAAAGAATATATATTTATATCTGACAATTATGAAAAACTTGACTGATATAAAACATCGCATAAAAAGCATATCTCAAACGCGGCAGATCACTAAGGCTATGGAAACAATTTCTATATCCAGAATGCGCAAAGCCCTTGCCGTGTATGAGAGCAATTTGGTGTTTTTTGACCGCATTAGAAGCGTTATGAGCGACATAATTACTCACTCAAAGGATGTAAGCAATGTTTTTATGCGCTCAAGAAAGGGCGATCGTTCTATTTTTATAGTCATTGCCTCGGACAAAGGGCTTGCGGGCAGTTATAATAACAATGTCTTGGTTGAGGCTTGGAAAATAATAGAAAAAGTTGAAAACAAATATATAATCGCTATAGGGCAAATCGCCCGCGAGTTCTTCCAAAAACGCAATATAATGGTGGATATAGAATTTACTTATTTGACTCAAGACCCTGAATTCGCGGACGCTGTGGATATAGTGGAAAATATTGTTTATTTATATAAACAAGATTTAGTCGATCAAATTTATGTCGTTTATACCGAAATGGTCAATTCATCGTCAATGCGCCCGCAAATTATCAAAATTTTGCCCTTAGAGGCGCAAGATATTACCAAAGATATAAAAATAGAAGAAGATAAGGATGAATACTATTATAAGGAATTATTATACGAGCCTTCGGCTGACGAGGTTTTGGAAGAGCTGGTGCCTCAATACCTTGCGGGCGTTCTATACGGCGCGCTTGTTCAATCGGTGGCAAGCGAGCACCTAAGCCGAATGCTTGCCATGAGCAACGCCACCGTAAACGCGACAAAAATTTTGGAAAAGCTTAACCTTGATTATAACAGGGCAAGACAAGAAAACATTACTAACCAGATAAGCGAAATTATTACATCGGTATTATTCAAATAAGCGCTAAAAGGATTAATTTTAATGGACAAAGAAGTTAACAACGGTTATGTCTTACAAATAATTGGGCCGGTGATTGACGTAAAATTTGAAAATAATCACATGCCCAAGATATACGAAAAATTAGTTATTTATGAAGACGACATTATTGTGCCTTTGGAAGTGTTTTCGCATATAGAAAAAGGCGTTGTCCGTTGCATTGCGCTTAAGGCAACAGAAGGCTTATCTAGGGGAATGCGGGTAATTTCTTCGGGAGAAACCATAAAAGCGCCAGTAGGCGTAGAGGTTTTGGGGCGGGTAATCAATGTTTTAGGCGAGCCTATTGACCAAAAAGGCGAAATTAAAACCAAAGAAAAATGGAGCATATATAGACCTGCGCCCAAATTTTACGAGCAATCCAATAATATTGAGATATTAGAAACGGGCATTAAAGTCATAGACTTGCTTGCGCCTTACGCCAAGGGCGGAAAAATAGGGTTATTCGGCGGCGCTGGCGTAGGCAAAACGGTGCTGATTTTGGAGCTTATACGCAATGTCGCGCACGAACATGGAGGATATTCTATCTTTACCGGAGTAGGCGAAAGAAGCCGCGAGGGTTATGAGATGATACAAGATATGACCCAATCGGGCGTTTTGGACAAAACAGCTTTAGTATTTGGTCAAATGAACGAGCCTCCGGGCGCGCGCATGAAGGTTGCTTTTATGGGGCTTACTTTGGCTGAATACTTTAGAGATGTAATGAATCAAGATGTCTTGCTGTTTATTGACAATATTTATAGGTTTGTCCAAGCGGGTAACGAGGTTTCGGCGTTATTGGGCAGAATGCCCAGCGCGGTAGGCTATCAACCGACATTAGCGCATGAATTGGGGCTTTTGCAAGAAAGGATAACCTCCACAAAAAACGGCTCTATCACCAGCATCCAGGCTATTTATGTGCCTGCTGATGACTTGACCGATCCCGCGCCCGCGGCTATCTTTTCGCATTTGGACGCGACCACTGTTTTGTCCAGAAGAATAGTAGAGCAAGGAATATATCCTGCCGTAGCGCCGCTTGAATCCTCAAGCATAGCTTTAGATCCTGCGGTAGTAGGACAAGAACATTACGATGTCGCCAGAAAGGTTACCGAGAGTTTACAAAGATATAAAGAACTTCAGGATATAATAGCGATTTTAGGCATGGACGAGTTATCGGAAGAAGACAAAAAGATTGTATATAGGGCAAGAAAGATGCAAAAATTTTTGTCCCAGCCGTTGTTTGTGGCGTCTGTATTTACCGGCGTAGAAGGCAGATATGTGGATACCAAAGCCACTGTGCAAAGTTTTAAGGCTATTTTGGACGGCGAAGTGGACGAGCTTAACGAAAACGCTTTTTATATGGTCGGCGATTTGGATGAAGCAAAGAAAAACGCCGCCCAAATGCATTAAATGCTTGGGTTTTTGGTTATTATGGAAAAAGTCATAAACGAGTTTTATTTGGAAATAGTCACGCCTGATAGATTGTTTTTTAAAGGCTATGTTGAGTCTTTGGTTTTTAATTCGTCCTCGGGCGAGATGGGCATAATGTATAACGCCTTGCCTATGGTAACCGCGCTAAAACCCGGAACAATAAAAATACGCCAAAAAAACAAATGGATGGAAGCCCATAGCGGCGAAGGTTTTATACAAGTCCGTCCCAAAAATGTGATTATAATGGCGCAAACGGCAAAATGGCCGTATGAACTGGGTATTGCGGACACAAAACCTAGACACGATACGCTGGCAATTAAGAAGAAAAAAGAACAATCTTTAAAAGAATATAAACTTGCCAAGGCGCAATTAGCTCGGCATTTTGCCAACTTAAGATTAAGGGATCATGATATTGATTAACAAGAGGGTCAAAATTTGAAAAAAACAGTTTTAATAACGGGCGCTTCAAAAGGCATTGGCAGGGCGACCGCCATTTTGTTCGCCCAAAAAGGATATAATGTTTCAATCAATTATAACCATTCGCATAACGAAGCCCTAGACTTAATGAAATATATGATAAAAAACGGCTACTTTGCCGCCGCCTACCAAGCGGACATATCAAAGAAAGAGCAAGCCGTCGGCTTGGTTGAAAAGACTATAAACGATTTTGGCGGCCTTGATGTGATTGTCAATAACGCGGGCGTCGCCCAAACCAAATTGTTTACAGAAATAACCGAAAACGATTGGGATAAAATCTTTGATGTCAATATTAAGGGTATGTATTTTGTGTTAAACGCGGCGTTGCCTTTTTTGATTTCACAAAAACGGGGAAAGATTATTAATGTCTCTTCCATATGGGGCGTATGCGGCGCGTCTTGCGAAGCGCATTATTCTTCGGCAAAAGCCGCTGTAATAGGGCTTACTAAGGCGCTGGCAAAAGAATTAGGCCCTTCGGGCATTAATGTAAATTGCGTTTGCCCCGGCGTCATTGACACTCAAATGCTGGATGAATATAACAAAGAAGAACTTGACGCTTTAAAAGACAAAACGCCTTTGGGAAGGTTGGGAACGCCCGAGGATGTAGCCAAATGCATATATTTTTTGGCGTCAAAAGACGCTGATTTTATCACCGGTCAAATTTTAAATGTTGACGGCGGTTTTGCTATTTAATAGTATTTTTATCATTTTTTCCTTTGGGTTTTTCATATATAACTATTAAGAAAAACCTGTTTAGGAAAAAATATTTTGACTTATTGCGTAATTGATATCAACGCGCTCAAGCACAATTTCAAAGTTTTAAAAGCGAATACCGCGTCCAAAATCTGCGCCGTAATCAAGGCGGACGCTTACGGACACGGCTTAATCCAAACAGTCCGCGCTTTAGCGGAGGCTGATTGTTTTGGCGTCGCAAGGGCTAACGAAGCCATTGCGCTAAGGGATGCCAATATCAATAACGACATTTTGTTAATGGGAAGTTTTGACGATAAGGCTACTTTAAAAGAGTTAATTGACAATAATATTATTTTAACTATCCATTGCTATGACGAGTTAAAACTCTTAACACAGCTTGCCAAAAAACACAACGGCATAATCAAAACACATTTAAAAATTGACAGCGGAATGAATAGATTAGGAATATCGGATAAAGAAACTTTGGATAAAATCCTTAATCATATGTCCCAAATAGGCAATATAAAATGCGACGGTATTTATACCCATTACGCCACTTCGGATTCGGACGTTTCGTATTTGGAAGAGCAATATAATAAATTTTGCAAACTGACTAAAACATATAAAATCAAAAAGCACTCGGCGAATTCGGCGGCCGTTTTTCAAGGCAAAAAATATCATATGGACATGGTAAGGGCGGGCATAATGCTGTATGGTTATATTGACAAGAATTTAAAAACTTATGACGGCCAAAAGGTATGCGATATAATTAAGCCCGCAATGGGTGTTTATGCCGATATAGTACAAATTAAGTCTTTGGACGCGGACTCTTATATCGGCTATGACAAGGCCTACAAAACCCAAAGGCCCTTCAAGATAGCCATAATTTCCATTGGCTATGGGGACGGATATCCTAGGCTTGTCAATACTGGCCATGTTATTATCAAAAACAAAAGATGTAATATATTAGGCAAGGTTTGTATGGACTTAATGGCGGTAGATATTACCGATGTTAAAAATGTTTCTTACAAAGACAAAGCGGAAATTTTTGGGAAAAATTTGGGCGCCGATGTTGTCGCGGAATGGAATAAAACAATTAGTTATGATATACTATGTTCAGTAACTAAACGCGTAAAAAAGATATGGATTTAGAATTATGGACAAAAAAATCAAAGGCAGCGGCATTAAATATATATTCACGAGGGGCTTGTTTTTGTTTATGGTCGGGCTTATGTTTGATGTTATGTCATTGCCCATAATGGCCATACATAGCCCTTTTTGGAGCGTCTTTTTTTCATTGGCGATAATAATCCCTTTTTTGTATGTTGTTTTTGTTTCGGGCCGTATGTCGGGGGAGCATTGTTTCAAAGCCTATAAGCGCAATTTATTAAGGGCAAAACAAGGCGAGCCTATTTTAAAATCTCAAAAATTTTTGGAATATCATTGGGCGAAAGGATTTATTTTTTCGGCTGTTTATTATATATGGCAAGCCGTAATTTTAATTTTGGCATTAACGCTAAAAAATAGAATACTAAACACAATTATTGTCTTTTATAATCTCGCCTTTGCGAATATATTGGATATCGCAGGGATTATTAATATGAGCGCCGTAAGCAATTTTAGCGCCTTGTTTTTTATTATTATTTTTGCCGTTCCGTTAATTTTTGAGGCTGGCTATATCTTGGGCGGCGAAAGACAAAAAAAGCAACACCAAGAAATTCAATTAGAAATTAAATTGTTTAACAATTAAGGGTGTTCAAATGCGGATTATCGTTGGAAAACATAAAGGACGAAAGCTTATCTCCCCAAAAGACAAAAATTTAAGGCCTACTGCGGATCGCGTCAAAGAGGCGCTTTTTAATATTATCCAAAATGGTTTGGCTGGTTCTTATTTTTTGGATTTGTTTTCGGGAACGGGCAATATTGGGATTGAGGCGATAAGCAGAGGCGCAAAAGTTACTTTTTGCGATAACAATATTCAATAAATTAAAATAATAAAGGCCAACCTTGACTTAACAAAAGAACCCGCCGAAATTTTAAAT
>JAAZDJ010000035.1 GCA_012512255.1 Clostridiales bacterium
GCGTTGCTCTATCCAGCTGAGCTACAGGCGCTTAAAAAGTTTGGAGCGGGTGATGGGAATCGAACCCACGCAGCCAGCTTGGAAGGCTGGAACTCTACCACTGAGCTACACCCGCGCTTAGCCTTGGTCGGTTTACCCTTCTCCAAAATTAGTGCCAAGATATAATATCATTTATAAATTTTTATGTCAAATATTTGACCGCGTTTGCCGCGGCAAGCGCCAAAAATTTTTATTAAAATTTTTACATATACGCAAAAATTTGGTATTAATATATTTTATTTTTTAAATATTTATATTGTCATTTTAAAGGTCCGCCGCGGCCTTTTAAAAAACAGCCAAACGCATATTTTTGGCTGTTTGCTGCGATATAATTTTAACATATTTTTTTGGATTTTTCAAAGGCGTTTGCCATAAGAAAAATATAGTATTTTTTTAATTTTTGACCTTGTCGCAAGGTTTTTTTAATTTTTTATAAATTTTCCAACCTGTTTTTTATCTCATATAAAAATTTTTTTGAGTTGACTTTTTTGGGCGTTACACCGTCCTTTTTGAACAGCCCTACTAAGTCGCCTGTCATTACGCCCTGCTCTATGGTCGTTAATGTGGCCTTTTCCAACCTTTTGGCAAAGTCCGATAACTGGGCGTTATTGTCCAGCGCGCCTCGTCTGTTAAGCGCGCCCGTCCAAGCGAATATGGTCGCTACCGAATTAGTGGATGTTTCCTCGCCCTTTTGGTGTCTGTAATAATGCCTAGTTACCGTTCCGTGCGCCGCCTCGTATTCGTATTTGCCGTCGGGGCTGACCAAAACCGAAGTCATCATAGCAAGGCTTCCGTAAGCCGTGGCTATCATGTCGCTCATTACATCGCCGTCATAGTTTTTGAGCGCCCAAATAAAACCGCCTTCGCTTCTTACAACACGGCTTATGGAATCGTCAATAAGCGTGTATTCGTAATTTAAGCCCAGCTCGTCAAACTTGGATTTGTATTCGTTTTGGTATATGTCGTTAAATATTTCTTTGAACTTGCCGTCGTAAGTTTTGGATATTGTATCTTTGGTGGCAAACCACAAATCTTGACGGGTATCAACCGAGTAGTTAAAGCAAGAACGCGCGAAACTTGTAATAGACTTGACCGTGTTGTGCATTCCGCTTACGACGCCCTCGCCGCCCTCAAAATCGTGGATAAGAAGCGTTTTTTGGCTGCCGTCGGGCGCAGTGACAACCAATTCGGCTTTTGAGCCTTGGGGCGCGGAATATTCCACGCTTTTATAAATATCGCCGTAGGCGTGACGGGCAATCGTTATGGGCTTTTTCCACGCGGGGATATAGGGCCTAATCCCGTCAACTAAGATAGGCGCCCTAAACACAGTCCCGTCCAAAATCGCCCTGATTGTCGCGTTGGGGCTTGGCCACATCTTTTTTAAGGCATATTCTTCCATACGCTGATGGTTAGGCGTTATGGTCGCGCATTTGACGCCCACGCCCAATCTTTTGATCGCGTTGGCGGCGTCTATGGTTATTTGGTCGGAAGTTTGGTCCCTTGACATCAGACCCAAGTCATAAAACTCGGTTTTTAATTCTATATAGGGTTCTAATAATATCTCCTTGATCCAATCCCACAAAATGCGAGTCATCTCGTCGCCTTGAATCTCTACCAAAGGCGCAGTCATCTTGATTTTCATAAAGCCCTCCTTGTTGTTACCTTTGGTATTATAACATAAAAGGCGCCCTATCCCAAAATGTTTGCGCCAAAAACAATCAGCCTAAAAATATTAGGCTGTCAAAAATTATTAATATTAACGCTTTTAATTAACGCCCTTAATAACTAATGCTTTGTTAAGTTTTTCCGCCGCCCGCGCAGTTTAGGACATTGGACACATAGGCGTATTTGAGATAGCGTTTTTGGTCGGCGGCGTAAAGCGCAGTTTGAATAAGTTTGTCTATAAGCTCAAAAAAGTCCGTGCCGCTATAATCCCAAAGATAATAGCTAAGCGAGCCGGGGATTGTGTTGACTTCGTTAATATAAACAGTATTGTCGGTTTTGTCTATTATATAGTCTATCCTGATTACGCCCTTGCAGCCAAGCGCCAAAAAGACTTGCTTGGACTGGTTTTGAATCGTAGAGGACATTTCTTCTGGTATGTCGGCGGGCAGTTTGCGCTTTAGGCTGTCCATCCCGCCCATTTTGACGCCTTTTGAGAGATATTTTTCCTCAAAGGTCAAAAACGCCTGCCAGCTTAACGGCCTTTCGCATACCGATACTTTATACTCGTTGGGACAACCCAAGACCGAGCAATTGACTTCTATAAAGTCCGTCAAGGCGCGCTCCACTAGGACTCTATGGTCAAATTTGAAAGCTATGTCCATAGCGGCTTTTAGGCTTTGGATGTCGCTTACCCGCGTTATGCCTATGCTGCTGCCCAAGTTGGACGGCTTGACAATCAGCGGGTATCCCAGCGCTTGCGCCCTGTCTAAGAAATCTTGGTTGCCCGTAATATGATAATATTCTTCTTTGTAGGTCCACGCATAAGGCAAGACATTAAGGCCCAAGCCTTTGAAAAACATTTTCATGGCGATTTTGTCCATTCCTAAGGCGCTGCCTAATACCGAGCTTGAGGTGTATGGGATATCGGACATCTCAAGCATGCCTTGAAGCGTGCCGTCCTCGCCGTTCAGGCCGTGCATGCAAAGCAAGGCTACATCGGCTTTGCATAATATTTTGTTGTTTTTGTAATAAATGTTTCTGTCGGCGGGCTTTAGGTAAACTTTTTGGAGTTTGTGGTAGTCTATGTTTTTGCAAAACTCAAAATTTTTGAGCTCTTTGCCGTGCAAAAACAAGCCGTTGATGTCTATGTAAATCGGATAAATATTATACTTGGACTCGTCTATAAAATCCATAGCCTGATGCGCCGTGATTATAGAAATGTCATGCTCGCAGGACTTGCCTCCAAAAAACACCAATAGATTTAGTTTCATACCGCCTCGCTTTTATTTAATAATTATCGGGCAAATCGTTTTGGAACAGCGCCACCTTGCTGCCCGGGATTGAGTTTAGGACATTGACAGCTTGATCAAGGTTGTCGCATATCCTTATGCGTTTTATGCTGAAGTTTTCTTTTATAAGCCCGTCATATATATATAATGAGTTTGGGCCTGTGATTATGCACCAATCCGCCGCGCGCGCTATATGCCTTCCTAATTCTTCGTTTGCGCGCCTTTGAAATTTGCCCATATCCACAAGCCCCGCCGTGATGACTATCTTTTTTTGCAAGAAGGACTTTAAAATATCCAAAGCGGCTTTAGCGCCCTCTAGATTGGCGTTGAAAGAGTCGTCAATAATAGTCAAGCCGCCGCCCGACTCAATGAGCTGCAGCCTGTGCGGTATAGGCTTTAGCTCGGTAATTTTTTGGGCGATGTCCTCCAAGCCTACGCCCAATTTATACGCCAAAGCCGCCGCGAGCGTTATATTGCCGATATTGTGCAAGCCCAAAAGCGCCGTGACGCAGTCAATTGTCTTGCCGTCTACCGTAAGCGAAAACCTGCTGCCGCGGTTAAAGGTTTGGGGGTTGGAATAATGCGCGAAGCAATCTTTATCTTGAATAAGGTTGCCGACCATTATCTTGTCGTGCTTGGTCTTATGGCATAACTCTATGACTTTTTGGCTATTGAGGTTAAATACCGCGAGGCCTTCGGGTTTTAGGTTTTGGATAATCTCGTATTTGGCGCTGGCTACGGCGTCAATGTTTTTAAAAGTCGCCATATGTTGCTCGCCTATCGCCGTGATTACGGCTATATCGGGCGGGGCGATGCCGCAAAGTTTGGTTATATCGCCCTTTTTTCTTGCGCCCATCTCGGCTATAAAGATTTGGTCGCCGGGCTTTAGGTTTTGGTTGATGCTGCGGCAAAGGCCCATAGGCGTGTTAAAGCTGTTGGGGCTCGCGCATACTTTATAGCGCCCTTCCAAAAATTTTTGCAAAATAAATTTTACGCTGGTTTTGCCGAAGCTGCCCGTAATGCCTATGATTTTTAAATTAGGCATCGCGGCCAGCTTTTTTTTGGCTAGATATATGTATTTGGTCTGTAAAATAGCTTCCATAGGCGCCGCTATCGCCGCGGCTATACCGCACAAGATATAGCTCGTTATAGGCGCAAGCCCTATAATAGAATAACTTAGCGCGGGGACATAAAAATAAAAGGCGCGTATAATCACAAACCAAAAACCAAAATTGACAGCCGTTAAGATTATAAAAAACCTTATAATCCTATGCGTTATTTTTAGCGGGGTTTTGTATTTTTTGATAAACTGCGATACGCTAAACGTAACCATTAAGGCTATAAAAGCTAAAAGCCCCAATAGGCCAAAATGCCCGCCCAATGTAACGAAGACGCTCATTAAGCTAAAGGTTATGACAAATGTAATTAAACTCTCCAGCGCCAGCCTTAAAATCAGGGATTTTTTTATGTTTTTGTAATATTCGCCGATATGGTAGGCGCATAACTGATAATGCTGGACCAGTTGATACGAGGACAAAACAGCCAAGACAGCTGCCAAAGCGCTTATTGTCAATATTATATAATGCTCAGTCATTTTTCTCCCCCAAAAATCTCTCGCAATGTTTTATAAACAGCAGGCTTTTTTGCCTGTAAGCGAAATGTCCCGTATCCCTTATGACTATTAGTTTGCTGTCTTGTATCAGCTTGTTCATCTTTTTTGCCATATACAAAGGCGTTTCTATGTCGTTTTGGCCCCAAATAAGAAGCGTGGGCGCCTTTATGCTTTTTAGGCGCTTGGTTTGGTCGCAATTGACCACTTTGACAAAGGTATCCCTCATTACGCCCTTGGCCGCTTTGTAATCGGCTGAGCCGTATTTGGACAAGTCTTTTTTGAGTTTTTTGGCGAGTTTGTATCTTAAAACATTAAGATAATATTTGGGGGTTTTGCGCCTTTTCAGCCCGGCGCTTGAGGCCAAAACCAGCTTATCCACAACCTCCGGATATAGATAAGCAAGCTCAATGGCTACGCGGCCGCCAAAGGAATGGGCGATTATATGCGTTTTTTTGATGTTCTTTGCCTGCAAAAACCCATATACCACTTGGGCGTATTCCTCAACGCCAAAAGGATACGGCGGGGGCGGGCTTTTGCCGAAGCCGCAAAAATCTATCGCCGTTACCGTGTAGTTTTTCTTAAAATAATCAAAAACGGCTTGAAAGGATTCCAAACTTCCTCCCCAGCCGTGCAGCAATAAAATATTTTTTTCTTTTGAACCGGACTGAATATAATTGATGTCTATGTCAAGGTTTTTCCCCATCATACCGCCACATGATATACGCGTCTTCTTGGTTCTTATAATATTTTTTCCTAACGCCTTCCGTTACAAAGCC
>JAAZDJ010000036.1 GCA_012512255.1 Clostridiales bacterium
GCCTGCCCGTGATAAGTTTGATTTTGGCAAGCGAGATTTTGTTATACTCGCCCGCTATCCAATATTCCAGCATAGCCTTTTTCGCGCCCTCGGTCGCAATGGGCACGATTTTGACCGCGTTGGCTTTCGGGTCTTTCAATAAATAATGTGTAAGGCGGCCGTGTTTTTCTTTGGGCGCGCCCACAAGCACAGCCAAATAATATTTTTCAACCTCGCCTTCTCTTATCGCCTGTGATATCCTGGACGCCGCCTTGGAGGTCTTGGCAAACACCATAACGCCGCCCGTGGGTCTGTCCAGCCTATGCAATAATCCTAAATAGACATTGCCGGGTTTTTGGGCAGTATGCTTTACATATTCTTTACAAAGAGTATCCATATCTTTGTCTTTGGTTATATCCGGCATAACGGGGACATTTTGGGGCTTGACCACAACAAGTATATGATTATCTTCGTAAATTACTTCCATATCAATCTCCGATAAATACGGCGCTCGCTCCGCAGGGCAATACCAAATCATCCTGGGCGGGCAGCCCTATTTCGTAGGCTTCTATGCGCCCTTTAAATTGTTTGGTCGCCATTTTTAGGATGTTAGCCATGACAGAGGGCTGCAAGCCCGTCGTGTAGCTATTTATCAAATAAAACAAAGGCTTTGGGGACAAAAGCTCGGCGCAACGAAGCGCCAAATCAAAAAGAGAGTCTTGCAGCTTCCACATCTCGCCGTTTGGGCCTCGGCCGTAAGACGGCGGGTCCATAATTATGGCGTCGTAAACATTCTCTCTCTTTATTTCGCGGTTTACAAACTTTAGACAGTCGTCAATTATATATCTTATATTGTTTAGGTTATTCAATCCCGCGTTTTGTTTGGCGCGCTCAACCATGCCTTTGGCCGCGTCCACATGTGTTACCTTAGCGCCCGAGGCGGCGCAAACTACGCTGGCCGCGCCCGTATAAGCGAAAAGATTAAGGATTTTGGGCCCGCCGCCGCGCCTTTTTATAAGCTCTTCCATCATGTCCCAATTGACAGCCTGCTCGGGAAAAATCCCGGTGTGCTTAAAGCCCGTGGGCTTAACCAAAAAAACATAGTCTTTATACTTTATTGTCCAGCTATCGCTAAATTGTTTTTTGACATGCCACCTGCCGCCGCCGCTGTTGTTTCTTATATATACGGCGTTAAGACCGGGGTAGTTTTGCATATCAATTTCTGCGCGCCAAATAACCTGGGGATCGGGACGGAGCAAAATCACATTGCCCCAACGCTCCAGCTTTTGCCCGTCGCCCGTCGCGATTATTTGATATTCTTTCCAATGCCGCGCGATTTTCATTATATTATATTTTTTGCACGCTTAATACGATTTTTTGGCCGTTAATGTCCCAATCCTTAGTATAACCGTCAATAATGTTATCAAACAACCCGCGGGCCAAAACATCTCTTTTGATGGACTCAAAGTTTTGTTTTAATACTTTTTGCAAATCTTGCGAATTTGTTTGATAGCCAATATTGATATAATCGGTTACCTCAAAGCCCGCTTCTTTTCGCATTGTCTGGATTTTGCTTATAAGCTCGCGCTCATAGCCTTCCAAAATAAGCTCGGGCGTGAGTTTGGTATCCATAACCACGGTTATATTGTCGTCGCTTTGGGAATCAAATCCTTCTTTGCTTTGGACGCTTATTAACAGGTCGCCCTCGGTTAGCTCTATCTCAACGCCCTTGTATTCGGTCTTGTAAACCCCGCCGTCTTTAACGGCTTTCGTAATGTCTTGGGCGCGTGTATCCAAAACCTCCCTCACAACGCCCAAGTTCTTGCCGTATTTGGGTCCCAAGGTCTTTAGCTGAGGCTTTAGCGTGTATTGGATGAACTCCGCCGCCGATTCCACGATTTCTATTTCTTTGACATTAAGCTCGTCCGCCAATACATCCAATAATTCTTGGTCGGGTTTGGGTCTATTGGCAATGGCGATATACATCTTTCTTAAAGGCTGGCGGTTTTTGATATTGACGGCGTTTCTCAAAGCCCTGCCCAATACCGCGCAATCAATTATGGTTTGCATGCCCTCGCCTAGCCCTTTGTCAATCAGGCTATGGTCGGCAACGGGATAATCGCAAAGATGCACGGACTCGGGCGCGTTTTTGTCCGTATTTCTAACTATATTTTGATAAATGGTCTCGCAAACAAAAGGAACAAAGGGCGCGCAAAGCTTTATTAGTTGCGTTAAGACATGGCATAGGGTGGTATACGCCGCTATCTTGTCGTCTGTCATGCCTGCGCCCCAAAATCTTTCCCTTGACCGCCTTACATACCAATTGGACAAGTCGTCGGTGAATTTTTGGATTTGTCTCGCGCTGTCAATAATGTTATATTCTTTTAAAGATTTGTCCACAAAGTCAATCAAAGAGTTAAGCTCGGATAAAATCCACCTGTCCATAAGGCTTAATTTGCAGTCTTTAAGGTTGTATTTGGTCGGGTCGTATTGGTCAATCTCGGCATACAGAACAAAAAACGAATAGGTGTTCCACAGCGTGCCCAAAAATTTTCTTTGGGACTCGCTCACCGCCTTGTGATAAAAGCGGCTGGGCAACCACGGCGCAGAGGCGGTGCAAAAATACCACCTTACGGCGTCCGCGCCTTGATTATTTAACACATCCCAAGGGTCAATGACATTGCCCTTGTGTTTGGACATCTTTTCGCCTTTTTCGTCGCAAACATGCCCTAAGACCAAACAGTTTTTATACGCGGGCTGGTCAAACAAAAGCGTGGAAATCGCCAAAAGCGTATAAAACCAGCCTCTTGTTTGGTCCACGGCCTCGGATATAAAATCGGCCGGGAAATGCGCTTTAAATTTTTCTTGGTTTTCAAAAGGATAGTGATATTGCGCAAACGGCATAGCGCCCGAGTCATACCAGCAATCTATTACCTCGGACGTTCTTTTCATCTCGCCGCCGCACTTGTCGCATTTAAAGGTAACATTGTCTATATAAGGCTTATGAAGCTCTATGTCTTCTGTAAGCCCGCCTAGGTCTTTTAGTTCTTGCTTGCTGCCTACGGCGCGCATATACTCGCAGCCGCCGCATACCCAAATGGGCAAGGGCGTGCCCCAATATCTTTCGCGGGACAGTCCCCAATCAACCACATTTTCCAAAAAGTTGCCAAACCTGCCCTTGCCAATACTCTCAGGCAGCCAATTAATCATGGCGTTGTTTTTTAGCAATTTGTCTTTTAGCTCGGTCATCTTTATAAACCAAGCGCTTCGCGCGTAATACAAAAGCGGCGTGTTGCAGCGCCAGCAAAACGGATAGCTGTGCTCGTAATCAAATTCCGATAGCAGCAGTCCTCTTGTTTTTAAGTCTTTTATAATATCTTTGTCGGCGTCTTTTACAAACTTGCCCTGCAAAAATCCCGCTTCCTTCACAAACAAGCCACGCTCGTCCACCATTTGCACAAAAGGCAGGTTGTATTTTTTGCCGACAAGCGCGTCGTCCTCGCCAAACGCGGGCGCGATATGGACAATACCCGTGCCTTCGGTCAAAGTCACAAAATCGTCATTGACAATATACCAAGCGTCTTGCTCGCCCGCGAAATCAAACAAAGGCTTATATTTTGTCCTCTCGTAGTCTCTGCCTTTTTTGACTTCTATAATATTATACTGCTCAAAATGCTTATCAATCAGTTCTTTTGCCAAAATGTATCTAGCGCCGTCCGCTTCTATTTCGGCGTAGTCTTCTTTGGCGTGCATGCACAAAGCCACATTGGACGGCAATGTCCAAGGCGTAGTTGTCCACGCCAAGAAATACACGCCCGGCCTGTTTGCAAACTCAAACCCAACCACAATGGATTTTTCGGTAATATCCTTATAGCCTTGCGCTACCTCGTGGCTGGACAGCGCCGTGCCGCAGCGCGGGCAATAAGGGACTATCTTATGACCTTTGTAGATAAGCCCGCGGTCAAAGATTTGCTTTAGCGACCACCAAACAGATTCTATATATTTGTCGTCATAGGTTATATACGGGTTTTCCATATCCGCCCAATAACCTACGCGCTCGCTCATCTTTTCCCATTCGGATTTATATTTCCAAACGCTTTCTTTGCATTTTTTTATAAAGGGCTCTATTCCGTATTTTTCTATCTCTTGCTTGCCGTCAATGCCAAGCAATTTCTCAACTTCCAACTCCACCGGCAAGCCGTGAGTGTCCCAGCCCGCAATCCTGTCCACATGATAACCTTTCATTGTCTTGTATCGCGGGATAATATCTTTCATAACGCGGGTCAGGATATGCCCGATATGCGGTTTGCCGTTTGCTGTGGGCGGTCCGTCATAAAAGGTAAACTCGGGCTTGCCTTGGGTTTTTTGCAATGTTTTTTGGAAAATATTGTTTTTATTCCAAAAATCAATAACTTTTTGCTCTCTCGCGCTAAAATCTAAAGAATTATCAACCTTGTCATACATCTTATGTCGCTCCAAAAATATCTCAAAAAAATATTATTCTTAATTATCGTGTAATAGTCAAATTTTGTCAAGAATATTGCTAAACGTTAACCAATCCGAAGAAGTGACCACAGCCAAAACCGGAAGCGTGTTGTCGCCATGTCTAGTCAACAATACGGCCTTTAGGCGCGGGTTTTGGGCGTAAACGGTCAAAACGTCTATAATGCTCGCGCTAGTGGGCATAAACACATATTCCTCATAATCAATATGCGCGATTTGGCTCAGCTTTATCTTTTTCAGGTCTTCGTAATTTAAAATCTTTTTGGTCTGCAAAATTTTGACTAACACATTAAGAATCTGTTTTGAGTTGACTATCCCCGCCACGCGGTCGCCTTGATAGATAGGGATATTGGAATAATTATGCTTAGAAATCGCCTCAATCAAGTCCGAAACATTTTGGTCGTCGTCAAAGGCTATAATCTGCCTTTTTTTGACGACGTCAATCGCCAAAGGCGGCGAGGTCAATAATCTGGCTATATGAGTAATAAGCTCCACCGCCTCGTCGTTGGGCTGGGCTATTATCTTATCGGTGGATTTGTGCACGATAGCGTTTCTAAGACGCCCGAAATCATACAGCTCGTCGGCGTATTTTTTGACCAATTGGTTTTTGGGCGCCGTTTGCCTTAACAGCTCGGAAAAAGACAGGCTGTCTTTGTATCCGTATTGCGTGCGCAGCGTTCTGTCTATTATGTTATACGCTTCTATAAACTTGGACGCGTTTGAACTCATGTAGATATTATAACATATATGCAAACAATAAAAAAACCAATGCGGCTAGGGATATTTTAAAAAGGGTTTTTTAAATTTTTTTAATCAAAATTTTCGCGTTTTTTGTGTTTTTTTCCAAAATATAACCCTTGCTAAAAATACCAATATCATTTATAATTATTACGCTGTGCTAAGTGGGGAGCTAGCGGTGCCCTGAACCTGCAATCCGCTACAGCAGGACCGAATATTTCTCGCGGTGCATCTTATGGAAAGCAGGAGTATGTAAGGAGCGTTGATATCGGGGTCTTATGCAATGACAACCCGCGAACCGTGTCAGGGCGGGAACGCAGCAGCGCTAAGCGGAATTTGTTATGTGCCATAAGGAAGCTTCGGAGGAGCCGCCTGCATAAATACCGTTTCGGTAAGGTGTATCAACAGAAATTGCACAGCATTGCAAAATGAGCGATTTTTTTAAAAAAATCGCTCATTTTGTTTTTTGGTTTATTTTAAAATTTAATTTTCTTGTCTTTTGGTTATAGTTTAATTTAACTTCTCCAAAAAAGCGTTAATTTTATCGTCAAAATACGCGATATCGCTTTCAAGAACTTTATAACGCTTGGGGCTATATATTTTATATATTCTTTTTCTGATGTCTTTAGGCAAATCCGAAATATTTAATTGCTCGACCGCGAACGGCTCGCGCCCTATGCATTCCGTTAACTCGCCAAAAATCTTTTGCATTTGTTTTTGGTCGCCGTCGCAAAAGGAAATAAAGGCGTATTTTGGCATATTTTCTTTTTCTTGTAATATGAATGTCTTCAGGGGCGAGGAAATCTTTCCCGCCCATATAGGCGAAACCAAAATCACGCAATCGTATTGCTGCCAGTCAATATCAGCGCTTTGGATTTTGGGTTGGCGATTGAACAGCAAATCAAAAAATATGCCCAAAGCGCTTCTTTTCTTGAGTTCGCGGATATTAATAAGCTCAAATCCGCTTCTGTTTTTTAGCTCGTTGGCTAATACTTGGTTGCCGCCCTTAAAAGAATAACAAACAATCAAACCTTTCATCTTTTTTCCTCCAAAAAATATAAAAGTGTTTAGCTTTTTACACAAAATAATTATATAACAATTTAATGGAGTGCATACAATTTTGATATAATGTTTTATAGATTTAATGTATTTTTAATATTCTATTAATAATTCTAATAAAAAAATATTAACGCGCTTTGTAATTTTAATAAATATTAACGCTTTTTTAATAAAGGCGTCTTTAAATAAAAATGGCGCATTAGCATAAATGCCGCCATTGTTTTAGATTTGGCGCTTTATTTTGGTTCGCAAGTTTTTATTGGGGCGAAATTATTTTATTTGTTCTAAAACACTGTCATAAAACTTGGTTATCCGCTCGGCAAGCTCAAAGTTTATCTTTTTGGCTATGGACGCGTAACATTTTTTGATTTTGGGTTTAGTTTCCGAGTCGGCTTGTTCTAATCGGATTTTTAGCCTGTCTTTAATCTTTTTTATCTTATTAGGATACCTTATCCAATGGTCGCCGCCTTCAACGGTAAGATTAACTGACAGCGGGTGCGTGTTGTGTTTTTGCAAGCCCAAAAACGCCTTATAAGGCACGACGCTGTCGTGCGAGCCGTGCGCCAAAAATACGGGTTTTCGGCAGGTTTTTATCTTGGACAATGCCGAGCCAAACGGGTTTTTGCCGTATTTTAGCCTGTTAAAGACGGCGCAATACGGACAAATCAATACCGCTTGTTTGCCAAAAGATAAGACGGCGTTATCTACCGTCATTTTGTTGACAGCGTTAAAAGCCGACAGGCTGGCGGCGGCGAGGACCTTATCGTCATTCAGCAGAGCCAGCGCGGCGTAACCGCCGTTGGAAAATCCCCATAAAAATAACGGCTTGCCGCCTAATGAAGCGTCTTGTTTTATATAGTTAAGGGCGCATTGGGCGTCAAAAGGTATTTGCAAAAGCCCCCTTACCCTATCGCCTTCGCTTCGGCCCGTGGCGGTCGGGTCAAAAGAAAACACCAAGTAATCTTGCGAAGTAAAATAATCAATCTCGGGCAAATAATGGTTATGGTTGTTTTTAAAGCCCGGTATTAGTAAAATTACGGCTTTATAATTTTTGCCCTTTTTAAAAAACTTATAGCCCGTCAAATTTTGGCCATTGTTATTTTTAAAACCAACTTTTTCGTATTCCAAGCCTTCAAATTCTTTTATGCTGATTAAATACTCGTTATCAGCCCTTAAGTTATACTGCTTTGCCGAGGATACCCCCAACAACGCAAACGGCAAAACCAATATAACCAAAACTATCGCCCCTATCACTACCAAAAGAATCCATTCAAACATCTCAACAAAAAACCCTATTTTTGATTTTTAAAAATTATTTAATAATAATCAATATTATTTAATTATACTTATTTCTTTGCCAAATTACAAATTAAAAATTTTTTGAAAAATTTTAAAACAAATGTTTGATTATTTATATAAGATGTGATATACTAAACATGTGTTTAAACATTTGATTAATTCGGTGTGTTATGGAACTTGCGGAGCGTGTCAAAATATTATCAGCGGGCGCTAAATACGATGTAAGCTGTTCGTCCAGCGGAAGCGACAGGAAAAACACGGGAAATATGATTGGGGACACAGCGGCATGCGGGATTTGCCACAGCTTTACGGAGGACGGCAGGTGCATATCGCTGCTGAAAATTTTAATGTCCAATGACTGTGTCTTTGACTGCCAATACTGCGTCAACAGGCGAAGCAATGATATCCAAAGGGCGTCAATTAGCCCGCAAGAGCTGTGCGAATTGACGATGGGGTTTTATAGGCGCAATTACATAGAAGGGCTGTTTTTGTCCTCGGCGGTGTTTGTAAATCCCGATCATACTATGGAGATTTTGTTGCAAACGGTCAAGACGCTGCGGGAGGTCTGTTTGTTTAACGGCTATATCCACCTAAAAGCCATACCGCACGCCGATCCCGCGCTGATAGACCAAGCCTCAAGATATGTTGACAGGATGAGCGTCAATATTGAATTGCCCAGCGAGCAAGGGCTAAAAAAGCTTGCCCCGTCCAAAACCAAAGAGTCAATCCTAAAGCCGATGAAACAATTATCCGATATTTATCTCAACGGGCAAGAATTGGCCAACCATAAAAATTTGCTTGGGGTTGGGGGCAATGTGTTAATAAGCGACCCCGTAGGCAAGCCCAAACAAAAACCAAACCATCCCATTTCGGCTGGACAGACCACTCAATTAATCATAGGCGCGACGCCTGATGCCGATGGGACAATCTTAAAACTGTCCCAAGCGCTGTATCGGCTTTATCGGCTAAAAAGGGTGTATTATTCGGCTTATATGCCTGTGGGCAACTCTAAACTTTTGCCCAGCGCGCCCGCCAATACCAAAAGAGAAAACAGGCTATATCAGGCCGATTGGCTTATAAGGTTTTATGGGTTTGATGTGGACGAGTTTATCTCGCCCGAGGTCAATCTCAATTACGACCTTGATCCCAAAACCGATTGGGCGCTTCGCAATATGGATAAGTTCCCGATAGAGATAAACAACGCGCCTTACGAAGTCTTGCTAAGAGTACCCGGCATAGGCATCAAAAACGCTTGGCGCATAGTCCGCGCGCGTAAATCAGGACGGCTGGGGCTAGAAGATCTAAAAAGAATGAAAGTCGTCTTAAAGCGGGCGATTAATTTTATCACGATAGATGGCAAATTTTTTGGAATACGAAATTATAATCAGCTAAACAACTATATGCTACAAGAGCCCAACCAACAGCTTAGCATTTTTGACGACCAAAAATTAAGCATAGTTACAGGAGAGTTTTAAAAAATGATTTTTGTTTATGACGGAAGCATTGAAGGGTTTTTCACTACGGTATTTGAAGCGTATAAAACGGGCGTTGAGCCTGTGGCGATCCATTCGTCCCAAAAAGATTTCCAAACCAGCATGCTATATGAAACCGTGCCAGTAAAGACCGATTTTGTAAACGCCGAAAGAGTGGTAACGGCCATAAAGCGCATCAGCTATAACGCTTTGGACAATATTTATACGGCGTTTAGGCATTGCGACGCGGACAAAGACTTGGCGATTTTTAGGTTTATCAAGCTACTGTTTTGTAAAAAAAGCGCGGCTTTGAATATGCTTGCCCATCCCGACATGGTCATATTTAACAACCTTGTCCATTCGGTCCAAAAAGAAATTCACCTAATGAAAGGTTTTGTCAGGTTCAGGCAAACCGATTTTGGTGTGTATTACGCGCCGATTTCGCCCGACCACGATATTTTGGACGCTTTGGCAAGCCATTTTATTCAAAGGTATAAGGGCATGGCTTTTTGCATTCACGATGTGGCGCGCCAGAAAATGCTGGCTTATGACGGCGTAATATGCAAGATCGTGCCCGCGAGCGAAGTTGAAATAACCTTGAGCGAAGAAGAGCTGGCGCTGCAATCGGCTTGGCAAGATTACTACGAGAGCGTAAACATAAAAGAGCGCAAAAACCTAAAACTCCAAAGACAGTTTTTGCCTAGACGCTACCGTAAATTTATGCCCGAGTTTAACAGCGATTTGGTCTTTAGAAAAAATAAAACGTAATATTACATAGCCAAAATCTCTATCTATTAATCAGCCAAAAAACAATTTGACAATCTCGCCGCTATTGGCATATATACTATAAAAGGTATTAATGGTGGATTTTTGCAAGCTGAACGAGTGCGAGATAAACTTCGCTATTGCGGCATTGGCAAATTCTTTGGCGGAAGGCTTAGACGAAAATGAGATTTTGCTGCTGTCTAGGATTTTTAGCCAGTTGTCAGGCGTGTTGCTTACCATTTCCACCTTTAGGGCGGTATGCGAACACGACAAAGACCAAGACAAAAAATCAGACGATAAAAGCAAAAAATAATAGATTTTTTTAACGCAGAACTCTCAAACAAAAAATTAAAAATTTATCAAGTCCTTAAAATATAATACAGCCTATCAATAGACTCTTATCGCCCGAAAATTTTTGACCGCCTAAAAACAGCTTTAAAAACTATCATCAAAAAGCTTTTAGTTCCAAAGCTAATAAATCAAATAAAAAAACCCTATCCATATAGATAGGGAACTTTTTTAAATTTTAAAATCTTAATGCCCTTTGTTACTCGCCTTTTACTATTCCCTTATGGTAGTTATTATATTTGCCCATATATTTTTCAATCAATTCCACCGCTTCTTGAGGCGTGGTAACCCCGAATATTTTGTCGTCAAAGTCTTTGTATCTTATCCTATGGTCAAGTTTGGTGTCGGCGACCTTGGAACTCCAGCCGCTTACGTTTTTGTAGGCGATTATCAATCTATGCAATGCCCAAGCGTTAGCGATCTCGGACAAAGTGCCCGCCCCGCCGCCTATGACCACCAGCGCCGAAGCCGAGTTCGCGATAATGACATTGCGGTAAAGATCCAAGCCCGTAGGTATGACAATATCGGCGTATTCGTTAGCCTCGCTTGGCGAAAACATAGGCAAAATTCCCACCGTGTCGCCTTCTTTGTATTTTTCGGACGCGTGCGCGCCCTTAAACGCGTATTCCATCACGCCGCCCAAGCCGCCCGAAATAAGCCTGTAACCGTGGTCCACTAAGATTTTGCCGGTCTCAAAAGCAAGCTGTTGTTTTTGGGGGTCATTGTCAATGTTGCTGTCGCCCGCAATAGCAATTGTTTTTCTCATATCTTTTTTAATCAAGCTTTCCTTTATTTTTCTAATATAACATTTAATATAACATTTTATTTGATATTTTTCAATACGGTATAAGTTATTATATCCAAAAATATATATTTATTTCCAACTTATGCGGGCGCCTTGACTTTTGCGTCTTATATCCAAAATATTTTTTTTATTTATAAACGCATTTAAAATTCTCAAACTCAACCGTGTTATTGTCGCCTAGGGCGTATAGCCCAATCATTACGCCAGTAAACCCGCCCGCGACCTCGGACGATAAATATCTTGTTTGCGCCGAGCCTAAGTCATATTCTTGACCGTCTAGCTGGACGCCAAAGTAATATCTTAGGTTATCCGAACGGATAATAAGCTGAGCTTGAGAAGAAGATATATTTATATAATTATGGACGGTCTTAATATCGCCGATGTTTAATTTTTTGATAACTTTTATACCGTTTGTATCTTTTAGTATCGCCAAATCATAATGGTGGTTTTCGTCCATATACAAAGTTATTCCGCCCTCGCCATCCAAAACTTTAACATCGCAAGTTATTTCCATTTCAAAATCTTTTTGTCTTAAGGCTATAAAGGCGGGCGAATCCTTATCGTCAAGCGTTATGTCCGTTCCGATTAGGATATATTTATTGTCTTGAAAGATGTAATTTTCAAAATTTGGGTGGCGAAGATAACACCAATCTATTTTGGGGTCGGTGTTTTGGAATGTATAGACCTTTTTTTCCTGTTGGACAAAATCGCCCTTAATCTCAAAGCTGCGAACAACCTCGCCATTTTGCCCCGCGCTAAACCAGCCGTCC
>JAAZDJ010000037.1 GCA_012512255.1 Clostridiales bacterium
AAGATGAAGAGTTCGCAAAAAAATGCGGAGAAAATGCAAAAAAGATTAAAGAGACACATTCTGTGGAAATTAATGCAAAAAGATATTTAGATTTCTTCAAAAAAATAGTAAATAAAATTCCTAATTAGTATATGTAGAAGGAGCAAAAATGAAAAGATTAAAGAAAATATCTTTAATAATAAAGAAGAAAAATAAAACAATGTATTTTATTATCAGAAAGAAATATTTAGAATGGCTTAAACTTAAATTATATATAAAGTCTTGGTTAGGATATAATTTCTGTAATAGAAGAAAATATATAGAAATTATGTATCAAAAGCATACAAATAAAAAATTAAATTTAGATAATCCCAAAACATTTAATGATAAATTGAATAGGTTGAAATTATATTGGTATGATCCCATAGCCTATAAATGTGTGGATAAGTACAGAGTAAGAGAGGTTGTCAAGGAAAGAGGATATGAAAATCTGCTAAATACTTTATATGCTGTTTATGACAACCCCAAGGATATAAATTGGGATGAATTACCAAAAGAATTTATCTTAAAAGCGAATAACGGATGTGGCAATCATGTTATTTGTAAAGACAAAGAAAAGTTAGATAAAAAGGAAGCAATTAAAACGCTCAAGAAAAGTTTTTATAAAAACTATGCTGTTTTTAGTGCAGAATGGCCTTATGAAAAGGTAAAACCTAAAATAATATGTGAAAAGCTTTTAGAGGAAAATGGTAAAGCTCCTACCGATTATAAGATTTTTTGTTGTAATGGAAAGCCTATTTTTTTATTAATAGTAACCGAAAGAGATGTAGACCCTAAGTTTGATTTTTTTGATGTTAATTTCAAGATGATACCCGTAAAACAACAATATGATAATTCTGAATTTCAAATAAAAAAGCCTAAAAATTATGATGAGATGCTTGAAATAGCAAGTAAACTATCACAAGGTTTGCCCTTTGTTAGAGTGGATTTTTATAACATAAACGGAAAAATTATATTTGGTGAATATACGTTTTTTCATCATGGTGGAAGGCATGAATTTGTACCAGATAAATACAATTATATATTTGGAAATATGATTGAGTTACCGCCTAAAATGAAAACACCTTTTATAAAAGAATGAAATATGATAAGTAGTAAAGCAAGCAAAAAAGTAAAAAAAGAACGCAAAAAATTTATTATTGCAATGATAATTTTCGCAATGATGTTTTTTGTCAGGGATATTTTTAATGTAAATATACCCCAATTTATATTTCTATTGGTTGCTTGTTTTTACTATATTATATTTGATTTGGATGAATGTATAGCTTTTACTGCCACGCTGGCGGTGTGGGGTTCGGGTTTACAAGCCAATTACGCTATTTTATTTGGAATTTTTGCTATATTATTAAGAAAGTACAAAAAAATTGTTTTCTCTTATGAGTTTATACTTTTAATTTTCATTTTAGTTTGGGAAGCCCTTCATATATTCTACCAGCCTTTTAGCGTAGCTGAATACGCAAGACATATGGTTAATTATGTTATGATATGGATAGTCTTATTTGATAGAAATACAAAGTTTGATTATATGCTGGTTATCAAATCATTTTTGTTTGTTGCGGCATTTTTGCTATTGGATATAATGGCGCAGACTCTTATTTATTACAATTTTTCTCTACAAAATATGCTTGATGCTGGAGTCAGGTTCGGTAACATTGGCGCTCTTACTGGACAAGAAAACGCTTTGAGCAATAATCAGAATCTAATTGGTATGTTTTGTGGGGTGAGTATAGGAATACTTACGATGTTTCTTTTTTATACTAAGAAAAAAGAACAAATAAAGTATATTATATTTATAGGATTTTTCCTTTTTTTTGGTTTGCTTACACAATCCAGAGCATTTATTATGTTGGTATTATTAGCCTATTTTTTTGCCGGATTATATTATTCAATAAATCATGGAAGAAATGTAATAATAAGCTCTACTGCCGTAATTTTAGCCTTAATTCTTGTTTATCTTCTTATCGTACTGCTTTTGCCAAGTGTTTGGCAATCTGTACTTAACAGATTGTTAGCAGATGATATAAGCGGAGGAAGAATAAGCATTTTTAAATACTATAATAATTATATTTTGGACAATACAAATGTATTTTTCTTTGGATTAGGATTGCAAGATGTTTTGGACAAGGTAAATTTTACATCCGTTTTTCCTATTAACAATGTGCCTCACAACGGTTTGCAGGAAGCTTTTCTTGTTTGGGGTATTGTAGGCATTCCAATTGCATTACTGATTTTTATGTTTATAGCAAAAAACGCGTCACAAGATAAAAAAATTAAGATTATTAATTATTTGCCGCTAATGTTATATTTCAGTTATATACAGGTGGGTCATTTTTTGGGAGTTACTTATATTTTGATGATACTTATAACATTGTTTTCTTGCATAAGAATTGACAAAGAGG
>JAAZDJ010000038.1 GCA_012512255.1 Clostridiales bacterium
ACATATACTTTTTTAGTTAAATACCGCTAGAGAGTTACGACCGTTTGCAAAGATAGCGTTTGCAGAGAAAAAATTGCTTTACCTTATTATTGATGTTTTTCATTTTTTTGCTAGATTAAATAATATTTATCTTTATATTTTTATAAGCTAGAGCGTTAACGGATTGGCTAAAACGCTGATTAAAAAAATTATATTCCTTTGGGGCTAGATAATCTTTGTATTAAGAATGGATAACTTCTGTCTTGCAAAGGGAGGAGATATACATGATGTTTTTGTCTAAAGATTGGGAGATGTTTTATACAACTTCCCAAAACGGCGATGAAAAGCTGATAGACCAAATAAGCATTGACAAAATTAACAAAAGATATGTTTTGGATATTGGCGCTAGGGAAATTTGCGTCAACTGCTCCCAGTCGTATGAGCCTATTGTTTCCTGCTTTGTGAGCAGGTTGGTTTTTGATTGCATCTTGGAGGGGTTGAAAAATAAAGGGTTTGTTGAATATGTGGCAAAAACCGAAGAAACTAAACAAAATAATTTAAAGCCGTAAATTAATCATATAAATCATGAAAATAAAAAATCATTATGCCGTTATTTCTATATATCGTTAAATTCTCTTTTTGATAACGCCTTTTAATTTTTTCAATAGAAAACTCCTCCTAATTTCTAAATTATAAAATAATAATCTTTATATATAGACCAAATGTCTATACAGAAAATATACGATAAAGCGAAAGAAATCAAGGAAAAATACGATAATGAAAATATATATAAATTAGCAGAATATATCGAAAAGAATAATAAAGCGCGTGAGGCGTATAACAAGTTTATACAGCGTAATAATGCGTTTAAAAAGGCTGATAAAGCCTTAATAGCTACAATAGCGAACAATTATGACGCTATAGCGGAAGAAGTAAAAAAAGCTGTAAAAAAGGCGCAGTAACGCCACAAACGCGCGTTTTTAAAGGCGAAGCCACAAACGCGCGTTTGGCTTTTTTCGCCTCACGCGCTTATAATTGTCGTATATTCTTAATAAAATAAAAGATAAATATTGACCTTATAAATTCGCGCCAAATTGCGTTAGCAAATTTGGCGCGAAAAATTGCTTAAAATTTGGGCAAAAAGCGCATTTAAATTGTCGTCAATATTGTCGTCATATATATTTTACGGTCAATTGAAGTTATTTTTAATTTTTATATATTATCTGATTTTGATTTTTTTGGCTTTTAGGTTGTATTACATTTTTTGGTTTTTTTTTTGAAATTATGTCTTGAAAGCAAAAAAACCACTATATATAGTGGTTTTTGGTGGGCAGGGGTGGATTCGAACCACCGAAGTCGGAGACGGCAGATTTACAGTCTGCTCCCTTTGACCGCTCGGGAACCTACCCATATGGAGCTGGCGAATGGAATTGAACCATCAACCTGCTGATTACAAGTCAGCTGCTCTGCCAGTTGAGCTACGCCAGCGATTATGGTGCCTCGAGGCGGAATCGAACCACCGACACGAGGATTTTCAGTCCTCTGCTCTACCAACTGAGCTATCGAGGCAGGCGCTTGGTATTCTTTTGTAAAATGCGCGCTTTTTAAAAATTTTTGCCAAAGAAAAATCTTGGCAAAAACGGTTTTTAAAAATTTTTGGCGACCCGGAAGGGACTCGAACCCTCGGCCTCTAGCGTGACAGGCTAGCGTTCTAACCGGCTGAACTACCGGGCCAAAATGGTGGGCCTTCAGGGACTTGAACCCCGGACCGATCGGTTATGAGCCGACTGCTCTGACCAACTGAGCTAA
>JAAZDJ010000039.1 GCA_012512255.1 Clostridiales bacterium
TATTATTTCCACGACATCAAACCGCATAGGCAAATCAAATAAGTTGTTTTGCTTAATATATGTTATCGCGGCTTTGGCGATATTTTGGCGCTTTTTGTAACCTATGGCCTCCGAAGGGTAGCCAAAAGCCGTGTCCTTTCGGCTTTTGACTTCTACAAACGCCAAAACGCCGTTGTCTTGGGCAATAATATCAATTTCGCCTAGAGAACACCTAAAATTGATTTGGATAATGGTATATCCCGTTTTTTTGAGATGGTATATGGCTTTTGATTCGCCTATTCTGCCTTTTTGGATATTTTGTTTTTTCATTTTTCGTTCTCTATTATTTAATATTCGCCACTTCCAAATGGGTCAAAAAACTAAGCCTATGAATAGGGCAGCTTCCCCATTTTTTTAAAGCTTTTAGATGGTTCGGGGTCGCGTAACCTTTGCAATTTTTGAAATCATAATATGGATAAATTTTGTCCATTTGGCGCATATAACGGTCTCTTGTCACCTTTGCCAAAATGCTCGCCGCCGCGATGTTATACGACAGCTCGTCGCCTTTGATTATGAATTCGCTTGGGCAAGGCAAATTAAGTCCTCCTACCGCGTCAACTAGGATTATGTCGGGCAAAATTTTTAGCCCTTTGGCCGCTCGTTCCATTCCTAGCCTGGTGGCGTTGAGTATATTAATCTTGTCAATCGTGGCGTGGTCAATCATTACGACATTATAAGCTATTGCGGTCTTTATAATAATCTCATATAGCTGTTCCCTTTTGGCCTCGGTAAGTTTTTTGCTGTCGTCAACGCCTTCAATATAATGGCCTTTGGGCATAATGACGGCGGCGCAAGCCACCGGCCCGGCAAGCGGTCCGCGTCCGGCTTCGTCTATGCCGCATATATATTGCAAATCCGCGTATTTTTTTTCGTAATCCAAAATTCTTTTAAGGCTCAAGGTTGTCTTCCTCTATGGGCGGCGTTTCCAGAGAAATAGCGCCTAACCTGCCCGCGCGAAAATCGTCCAAAACGGCTTTCGCCGTCCTTTTCAAGTCTAACTCCCCGCCTTTTAGCAAATATCCGCGGGATTGGGCTATGCCGCTAAGCGGGTCGTATAAATCCGAAATAGGCCCGTATCTGTCAATTATGTTTTGGTTAAACCTTTGGATCATCTCGTTCAAAAATGCCCTTGCCAACTCAATTATATCCAAAATATCGTCTTTGATGCTCCCTATGTAGGCAAGATGTTTTGCGGCGTTTTTGTCGTCTAATTTGGGCGCAAGTATCCCGGCCGTGTCCAATAGCTCAATATCTTTTAACCTAATCCATTGTTTTTCGCGGGTAACGCCGGGCTTATTGCCTGTTTTTGCCCTGTATGCGCCGCAAAGCGAGTTAATAATAGACGACTTGCCAGTATTGGGAATGCCGGCGACCATTGCTTTGGGCGCGTAGTTTATGCCTTTTTGTTTCCATTTTTGGATTTTTGGGTAAGTTAGTTTTCTTAATTCGGGCAAAATCGCCTTAGCGCCCCCGCTTATGGATGCGACAGCGCTGACGGCTGAAGCTGTGGGCGAGGACAAATATTTGATCCATTGTTTTGTAACCTCGCCATCGGCCAAGTCGGCCTTATTCAAAACATACAAAACAGGCTTATTGGACATCTTGCGCAAAAAATGGTTGTTGATACAGGCCTTGGGCGCCCTCGCGTCCAAGACATAAATAAGCGCGTCAATTATTTTTAGGTTTTTTTCGGCTTCTCGTATGGCCTTGGCCATATGACCCGGAAACCATTGAATGTCCATAAAAACTTAATCCTTAAGCAAATCAGGGCGCAATTTTTTGGTCAACAGCTTGCTTTGCATCTCGCGCCATTTTTGTATTTCTTGGTGGTTGCCGCTTAGCAATACTTCGGGCACGCTATGTCCCATAAACACTCTGGGACGGGTATAATGAGGGTATTCCAATAAATTGTTTTCAAAACTTTCAAACTTGGCGGATTGGTCGTTGCCCAAAACGCCCGGCAACAGCCGCGCAATGCAATCTATTACCACTTGGGCGGCAAGCTCGCCGCCTGTCAAGACATAATCGCCTATTGATATTTCTTGGTCTATATAATAATCAATAATCCTTTGGTCAAGACCCTCGTAATGACCGCAAAGCAGCACCAAATGCGGCAACTTGGACAAATCTTTGGCAAGGCTTTGGTTAAACCTATGGCCTTTAGGCGATAAATATACCCTATGGGCTTTGCGCCCCGAGTCAGCCGCTTTCAGAGCGTCATAAACGGGCTGGGGCATCATTACCATTCCTTCGCCGCCGCCAAACGAATAATCGTCGCATTTTTTATGGGGGTCTTTGGAATAGTCGCGGATATTATAAAACTCTATCTCCAACGCTTTGCTCTCTATGGCCCTTTTTAAAATGCTGTGCTTTAGGGAGTCAAACATTTCGGGGAAAAGCGTCAATACGCTAATCTTCATAAACGCTTACCTCGCCAAAAACATCTTTATTTAAGACTATTTTTTTGTTCTTGATGTCTATTTTTTTGACTAACCTTTTTAAAAACGGAAACCTGACGGTTTTGTCGCCTTTGACCGTATAGACATCGGCGGCGCCAAAGCTATCAATATCTGCGACCTTGCCTATGTATTCGTCCTCCACAAAAACATCGCTGCCCAAAACATCAATAATATAATACTCGTCTTGGGCTAAGGGCGCGGCGTATTGCCTGTCTATATATATGTCTTTGCCGCGCAATGCTTGGGCGTCGTCCATTGTATATATTCGGCTCAAGAACATATAAACCATTCCGCCCCGCTCTTTGGCGGACATTACTTTGTATTCTGTATCGTCAATATAAATAGTTTTTATTTTCAAAAGGTTGTCAATATTTTGGGTATAAGGCTTGACCTTAATCTCGCCTTTTATGCCATGCGCTTTTATAACAGCGCCGATTAATATCTTTTCCATTTTTTTCATTTTAAAAAATAAGCGGCAAAAACCTGCCGCTTTAATTTATTATTCTTCTTGGGAATCTGCGACAGGTTCTTCAACCTTGTCAAGTATTTCTACCGTATATTTTAGGCCTTCTTTCATCCCAACGGCCCTGACTATAGTCCTGATTGCCTTGACTATTTTGCCTTGCTTGCCTATAACTTTGCCCATATCGTCTTTGCTAAGTTCTACCTTGATTGCTGTGCCGTCTTGAGTTACTTTTACCTCGTCGTGATTGTCGGCAAGCCCTTTAACCATGTATTCTACTAGTTCTACCATTTAAAAATTATTCTCCTTTTGATTTTTTTACAGCCTTGGTTTTTGCGGGCGCGGGCTTGGACGGCTTTTCCAAAACTCCGCTCTTGAATAATAACGATTTTACCGTATCGGTGGGTTGGGCGCCTTTTGCGAGCCACTCCTTTGCTTTTTCCGCCTCAACTTTAATTTGCGCGGGCTCGGTAACAGGATTGTAATAACCTATGGTTTCAATAACCTTGCCGTCGCGCGGCGAACGGGAATCGGCTACCACAATCCTATAAAAAGGCATTTTTTTAGCGCCCATTCTAGTTAATCTAATCTTGACTGCCATGTGCGTTCTCCTTATGTATTTTTATAATTTTCTAAAAAGGCAAGCGCATTCTTCCGCCTTTGCCTTTGAATTTGCGCATTAGTTCTTTGGCTTGTTCGTATTGTTTTAATAATTGGTTTACCTGCTGTATGCTTGTGCCGCTGCCGCAAGCTATGCGTTTTCTTCTAGAAGCCTTTATAATCGCGGGATTGGCACGCTCTTGGGGCGTCATGGATTGGATTATCGCCTTATAAACTTTAATGCGGCTCTCGTCCAATTCGCCCTCTTTTATGTTAAACCTGCCCGCGCCGGGCATCATTTCTAAAATCTGCGACAGCCCGCCCATTTTGCTTATGCTGTCAAATTGAATCAAAAAGTCATCCAAAGTGAAAGTGTTTTCAGCTAAGCGGCGCTCCATCTTTTTGAGGTCTTCTTCGCTGACGGCGGCTTGGGCTTTTTCTATCAAGGTGAGCACATCGCCCATGCCCAATATGCGCGAGGCCATGCGGTCGGGATAAAAAGGCTCTATATCGCCAATCCTTTCGCCTATGCCGCAAAACTTGATGGGCTTGCCCGTGACAGCTCGCACGGACAAGGCCGCGCCGCCTCTGGCGTCGCCGTCTAGCTTGGTCAATATCACGCCCGTAATGTTAAGTCTTTGGTTAAACGAGGAAGCTACCGTTACGGCGTCTTGACCGGTCATCGCGTCCACCGTCAATAATATCTCGCAAGGCTTGATCGCTTTTATGGTATCTTCAAGCTCTTGCATAAGCTCGTCGTTAATATGAAGCCTGCCCGCCGTGTCCAAAATCAAAACATCGCACGATTTTTTGGCCGCTTCTTTTATAGCGTTTTTGGCTATCTTGACGGGATTGGTCACGCCTTGCTCAAAAAACTGGGCGTTTGCGTTTTTGGCGACTATTTCCAATTGTTTGATAGCCGCGGGGCGATAGACATCGCACGCCGCAAGCATTACATTGCGTCCCTGTTTTTTTAGAAGATGCGCCAGCTTGCCGCACATTGTCGTCTTGCCCGCGCCTTGAAGCCCGCACATCATAATGACGGCGGGGTTGCCCGACAGCTCCAATCTTGCCACGGTCCCGCCCATAAGGCTTATTAATTCTTCGTTGACGATTTTTATAACTTGCTGGGAAGCCGAAAGGCTTTGCAAAATCTCTTGGTCCGCGGCTTTTTGTTTGACTCTATTGATAAAATCTTTGACTACGGCAAAATTTACATCGGCTTCCAAAAGCGCGACGCGAATTTCTCTCAAAGCCGTGTTTATTTCCAGTTCGCTAAGCCTGCCTTTATGGACTATCTTAGAGAATATGTGATTTAGTTTTTCGCTTAACCCTTTAAAAAACGCCATATTAATCCTTAAAATAAAAATCTTAAATCTTATCTAAGATGCCGTCCAAAAAAGCCAGCAACTCTTTTTTATCTATATAATCGGATGAGTTAATCTTTTGCTTATACTCGCTTATCTTATCTTTTAACTCGTAAAATTTGGACGCTAGGTTGAGTTTGCTTTCGTATTTTAGCAGCGCTCTTTTGGCCCTTGTGATATAATCCCGCACGCCTTGGCGGGTTATGCCCAGCTCTTTGGATATCTCGCCCAAGGACATATCCCGATTATAAAACAAGTCTATGATATCTTTGGTTTTTTCGTTTAAAAGCCCGCCATAAAAGTCCGCTAAAATACCAATCTCCAACTCTTTCATTGTTTTTACCTGTAAAGCGTTACCGCTTTACACCAACAATATTACACGGTAGCTAAAACTTTGTCAACAATAATTTATTGTTTATAAAAAAATATTGCCAAAAAAGTTTTTGGCGATTTTTTAGGCAATTTATTTTAAAATTCAATACTCTTTTTAACTAAAACATTGATTCCACAAATTCTTTGGCGTCAAATTCTATTAAGTCGTCTATGCCTTCGCCGACGCCCACGAATGTTACGGGAAGGGCTAGTTTTTTGGCGATGGCAAGCACTACGCCGCCTTTTGCCGTGCCGTCTAGCTTAGTCAAAATAATGCCGTCCAAAGATACAGCTTCGTTAAATATATCGGCTTGGGAGATAGCGTTTTGACCGATGGTAGCGTCTAGGACCAGAAACCTTAAATGAGCGGCTTGACCGAATTCGCGCTCGGAAATTCGCGCAATTTTTTTTAGTTCTTCCATAAGGTTTTTCTTATTGTGCAGTCTGCCCGCGGTGTCTATCAACAAAATATCCGTATCTTTGGCTTTAGCTGATTGGATCGCGTCAAAAACCACCGAAGCCGCGTCGGCGCCTTGGTCTTGGCGGACGAGTCTTACTTTGGCCCTTTGCGCCCATACGGACAATTGCTCGCTGGCCGCCGCCCTAAAAGTGTCGGCCGCCGCGATTAAAACGCTGTATTTTTGGTCGGAATAATATTTGGCCAATTTGCCCACAGCCGTGGTTTTGCCCACGCCGTTGACGCCTACTATGGTAATTACCGCGGGGATCGTAATTTTAGGTGCGGGGTTTTCTTCCAAAATTTCTACCATAATGGCTTTTAAGGCCTGCAAGACACCGTCGCGGTCTTTTATATGCTGAGCTTGGATTTGGTCTTTTAACCTGTCCAAAATATCCAAGGCCGCTTCCGCACCCATATCCGAACTTAGCAGTATGGCTTCCAGCTCGTCAAAAAAATCATCGTCCAAAACTTTGCCGCCAAACAATTGGCTTAATTTATAACTGATAGATTCCCTGGTTTTTTTTAAGGCTTCCCAAATTTTTTTGAATAGGTTCATAAGGGTGGGTTTACGCTCCTTCCTCCTGGGCGACTTTTACTGCGTCTTCCAGCTTGACGCTTACGACCTTGGAGACGCCTTGCTCTTCCATTGTTACGCCATACATTGTGTCGGCTATTTCCATAGTGGGTTTTCTGTGCGTTATGACTATAAACTGCGTATTTTTACTAAACGCTCGCAAAAACTTGGCAAATCTCTCGGCGTTGGCGTCGTCCAACGCGGCTTCAATTTCGTCCAGCACGCAAAACGGCATAGGTCTTAATTTCAAAATAGCGAATAATATCGCGATAGCCGTCATTGCCCTCTCGCCGCCTGAAAGCAAAGATATGCTCTGAAGTTTTTTGCCCGGGGGCTCGGCGATAATTTCTATGCCCGCCTCCAGCGGGTCTTCGGCTTCTTCCAATATGAGCTTGGCGTTGCCGCCTCCAAAAAGCTGCCTGAAAACTTGGGTAAAATTGGCCTGAATCCGCTCAAACGAACGGTCAAACCTGGTCAGCATCTCGCTTACCATTTCTTTGATTACTTTTCTGATATCGGCTATTGATTTTTCCAAGTCTTCTTTTTGTTTGGCTTGCTCGTCCAAGCGTTCTTTTAAGATGCGGTATTCCTCTATCGCCTCCGGGTTAACATAGCCCAAACGCAAAATTTCCCGCTTGAGCCTGTTGGCCTCGGCCGCGCCTTCTCGGTAGTCATAATCGGGCAGCCTGAACTCCAAACAGCCCTGATAATCAAGGTTGTATTCTTCGGCGATTTTTTCGCTGTCTATTTGTAAGTTGATATCTATATCGTTAAGCCTTTTTTCGTGCTCAAATCTTTTTTCTTTCAGCTCGTTCAGTTCTTCTTGGATTCTTAGGCGGTTGCCGTCCAGTTCAATAAGCTTTTTTTGGAAGCTTATTTTGTAATTGTCAAGGTCGTTTAGTCTTTCTTCTATTTCTTTTAATCTCTCATGGTCTTTGGGGTCTGCCGCGATGCCGCTTATTAAGGGCAGGTCGGCTGTTTCTATAATATCGTTGTTGGCTTTGATGCTCTTTTTGCTCTCCGAGA
>JAAZDJ010000040.1 GCA_012512255.1 Clostridiales bacterium
CTTGTTTTACATATTTAGAGGAAGTTGAAATAATTTCGTATTGCAATTTAGAAAGCTTATTAATATCATTTGGCGTTTTATGCGCGAATATATCGGATTTAGAATTTAAAACTCCTAGCCCGCTGCAAGGAGCATCGCATAACACAATGTCAAACTGTTTTTTCCATTCGGGGTTAAATTTTGTGGCGTCGTTTAAAATTACTTCTATATCGTGTTCGCCCATTCGCGATTTGTATGAATTAATAAGCTCTAATCTATGGGGATGTATATCGCAAGAAATTAAAGATATCTTTGCCAATTGACTCAAAAACACGCTTTTGCCGCCCGGCGCGGCGCAAACATCCAGCGCTTTATAACCGTCTTTAACATCGGCCGCCATACAAACAGCCATTGAACCCAAACTTTGAACGGTAAATAGCGAGTTATCAATATTATTAAGCTTTTTTAAAGTATTATGACAGACATAGTACCCGTATTCTGTCTTTCTGTCGGTTTCAAAATCCAGGTATTTTTCAAAATTTTGTCGCGTTATCTTTTTGGGGTTATGTCTTATATGAATTAATTGTTCTTTTGGGCGGGAAAAAAATAAATCAGCTATTTGCCGCCCATAATCGTTTTCTACTTCTTTAATCGCCCATACAGGCGCGTTATACTCCAAAGATCTTTTTTGATAATCGTCTTCGGGCAATTTGACATCTTTGCATTTTCTCAAAACGGCGTTTATAAACGAAGGGCTGCGTTTAAGTTTTTTGGCCAATTCAACCATATTATTAACAACGGCATAATCGGGCTCATCCATGAAATAAATTTGATAAATGCCCATTTTTAAAATAACCGCATCGCTTATATGCGGATATTTTTTGGTTAGTTGCTTAATTATATACTCTAAAAAAAGATTTTTTTCAATAACGCCATAAACTATGCGTGTTAAGAATTTTTTGTCTTTTTCGTCAACTGACTTTAAACCCAAATTAAGCGCTATATTGACATAGGCCGATTTTGAAAAAATTTTATATAATATCTGATAACTCTTAAAAATCATTCAAATCTTTCGCCCACATATCTTTTATGTCCCCTTAGATAATCGGCAACATCCATTGCCTTGCCGCCCGGAGCTTGGATAGTCAATATATCTAGCGATTTCTTGCCGCATGCAACCATAATGGCTTTGCTATCAATATGGGCTATAGTGCCCGGTTTTAGGGGAAATTCTTTGGGGTTTACTTTAGCTTTTATAATCTTAAACTTTTGCCCCCACAAAACGCTGTAAGTGCCCGGCCAATTATAAAGACCGCGAATTAAGCAGTCTATTTCTTCGGCGCTTTTGGTCCAATCTATTTTGCCCATTTCTTTTTTGAGCATGGGGTAATAAGACGCTTGCTCGTTATCTTGAGGAGTAAACACGGCTTGACCTTTTTCTATTAAGTCAAGCGCTTCAATTAAAGCTTGCGCGCCCAAAAGGCTTAGTTTTTCAGCAAGCGTTACGGCATTATCATCGGGCTCTATATCAATTTCTTTGGACAATATTATATCGCCTGTGTCTAAACCTTGAGCGGTTTGCATAATCGTTACGCCGGTTTTGCGCTCTCCTTTTATTATCGCCCATTGAATAGGCGCAGGACCGCGATACTTTGGAAGCAGCGACGCGTGGATATTGATTACGCCATAAGGCGCTAGGTTTAAAATATCTTCGTATAATATTTGACCATACGCGGCGGTTACCATAATATCGGGTTTGAGATTGAGAAGGGTTTGTGTTTCTTTGTTAATGTTCTCAAATTGATATACCGGAATATTATGCTGCCGGGCGCAATCAATCACTGGCGGCGATACAACCTTATAACCCCTGCCTTTTGGTCTATCCGGTTGAGATACTACGGCCAAAACTTTATGGCGGGAATTGATTAATTTCTCCAAAGGCAAAACGGCAAATTGGGGCGTGCCCAAATAAATAATATTCATAAAAAATTTCTCCAAATAAAAATATTTATTCTTGTGGCGTTATCGTCTCTAAAGTGCCTTCTATAACTTTATCTATGTATAATATGCCGTCCAAGTGGTCAATTTCATGCGCTATCGCTTGCGCAAAATAGCCTTCGGCGTTATACTTTACTTTTTTGCCATGTCTATCATAAGCCTCTACGGTCAGAGTTTGGGGGCGCATCACTTTGCCGCGTTTGCCGGGAACGCTAAGACACCCTTCTTGGCATTCAACCATCTTGCCTGTTTTGGTAATTTTGGGATTTACCAGTTCCACCAGCCCTTGCCCCACATCTATTACCACAACGCGTTTTAAAATACTTACTTGAGGCGCGGCAAGTCCTACGCCTTGATTATGATACATAGTTTGCGCCATGTCGTCTATAAGTTCCGATAGACTTTGGTCAAACTCGGTAACCTCTTTTGCTTTTAATCTCAAAACATCGTCGCCAATAAGCGCAATTTCTCTCAATGCCATATAATTTTTAGCTTAAGTCCTGTGGATTAATTTCCGAATAGACTAAAACATCCTTTTTGTCATTATTTTTATTTATTATATTATAAATTTCAGCCAAATTCTTGTCAACACCGTCCCCAGTCAATCGCATTAATATCTGAACGCGGTATTTTTTCTTAATGCGTTTTATTGGGGATTTCATCGCTTTTAAATAAAAAAAATGCTCCCTATTACGCTCGGTCAAAAGTTTTATTTCATCGTATATGTTCTTCAAAACCTCAATTGCGTTTTCTTCCTTTTCCGAACATGCCAAGATTCTTATTATCGTAGAAAACGGCGGATATTTTGTCATGCTTCTTATATTGATATCCTTTTGATAAAAACCTAAATAATCATAATTTTGGGCAAACCTATAAACATAATGCCTGGGCGAATAAGTTTGCAAAACCACCAAACCTTCTTTTTGGTCCCTACCCGCCCTGCCCGATACTTGGGTTATCAATTGAAAAGTTCTCTCTGTGCTGCGGAAATCCGAAAAATACAAGCTAAGGTCGGCGTCCAGAATACCCACCAAGGTAACATCCGAAAAATCATGCCCTTTGGTAACCATTTGCGTGCCCAACAAAATTTGCGCTTTGCGTTCGGCAAAATCTTTTAAAATTTTTAGATGCGCGTCTTTCGTTCGGGTTGTGTCATTATCCATTCTTAAGACGCTAACATCGGGAAATAGTTTTTTTAACTCTTCTGTAACGCGCTGAGTGCCATATAAGCCCTGTTTTATATGCTCGCTTCCGCATTGGGAACAAACTTTTAAAACATGCGCCCTTTTTGAACAGTAATGGCATTTTAATGCGTTTTCTGCCCTGTGATAAACCATTGAGACATCGCAATCAGGGCATTTTGCCACATAGCCGCAAGAGCGGCACATTTGATAAGACGCGTATCCCCTGCGGTTTAAAAACAAAATGATTTGGTCGCCTTCTTTTAAAGCGCTGCCCATACGGTTAATAAGCTCATAAGAAAAAATACCAAAATTGCCCCGTCTTAGTTCTTGCGTCATATCAACTATTTTTATTTTGGGCAAAGGTTTTTGATTAATACGACTGGGCATTTCAATCAAACAAATCTTTTTAGTTTGCGCCATATAATAGCTTTCAATAGACGGCGTGGCGCTGCCCAAAATCATTACGGCTTTATTGTATTGGCGTCTAAATTCCGCCACCTCATGCGTAAAATATCTTGGATTGTTTTCGGATATGTAACTGGGGTCATGTTCTTCGTCAATAATAATAATCCCTATATCTTTAAGCGGCGCAAAGATCGCCGACCTTGCGCCTATTACTATGGAAGCCTCGCCTTCCAAAATCCGCCGCCATTCATCGTATCGCTCGCCCGCCGATAGCCCGCTATGCAAAATAGCCACATTGTCGCCAAACCTGCTTCTAAACAAAGAAAATACTTGGGGAGTAAGCGAGATTTCGGGAACCAATAAAATAGCGGTTTTATTGTTTTGAATGCAATCGTTGATGCAACGGATATAGATTTCAGTCTTGCCGCTGCCAGTTACGCCATGCAGCAAAAAAGTCTGGTCTTGAGAGTTTTTTATGGTTTGGTAAGCGTTAAGCTGTTCGGGCGTTAGACTAAATTTTCCATTTTGGGTTTTGATATCTTTGTAAGGCGTTCTTTTTACTTCTTTTGAGACTATTTCAACCAAACCTTTTTGCTCTAATGCCCTTAACGCCGCGGGCGAAAAATTATTATTGATATAAGAGCTTTCAACCTCTTCTTCGCTGGATAATAAATATTCCATTAATTCTATTTGAGATTTTGCCCTGGGATTGATAAAGTCAAAGATATCGCTTTCCGATAATCCGCTTTTTACTTTGACATAGTTTTTGGTCAAAGCTTTTATCCTGCCGCCGCGCATCTGGGAGGGAATAAAAAGCCTCAAAGCGTCAACTTTTTTCAAGTTATAACGCTCTATCATAAAACGCATAAGCGCAAGCATTTCGTTGCTGATAACGGGAACTTCGTCTAATGGCCTAATAATTTCTTTTAGTTTTTCTAAATCATAATCGGGATTTTGTTTTTGGCCTATAATAAAGCCTTCTGTATATTGCCTGCCAAAAGGAACATATACTCTGCTGCCTGTGGGTATGTTGTTTGGATTAAGGTATTCAAAAACTTTATCAACATTAGAATGATTGATATCTACGATAACCTCGGCTATCATAGAATTAATGATTCCTTAAAGATAATATGTTATCCAAAATAATTTCAGCCAATTCCGTTTTTAACATTTTATTAAGGTTGATTATCCTATCTTTGAAAACCAAAGAAGCTATATTGGTATCCGTGTCAAATCCCGCGCCATCCAATGTAATATTATTCGCAACAACCATATCTGCATTTTTTTTGATAAGTTTGTCTTTGGCGTTAGAGATAGTGTCTTGCGTTTCGGCCGCGAAAATAACCAGGGTTTTGCCGCCCTTTACCTTGCCTAACTCTTGCGCTATATCTATATTTTTTTCAAGCTCTAAAACAACCTGTTCGGATTTTATTTTTTGGTCAAATCTATTTTTGACGCGGTAGTCCGACGGCGCGGCGGCCATAACGATAATATCGGCTGATTTATAATTTTGCATTACCGCGTTAAACATATCGCCGGTAGAAAAAACGCCGATTTTTTTTGCTTCAAAATCCAATGGAATACTCGTATTGCCGTGTATAAAAATAACTTCCGCGCCGCGATTTATAGCTACCTTAGCCAAAGCCGCGCCCATTTTGCCGCTGGAATAATTGGTTATACATCTTACCCCGTCAATATCTTCTCTTGTGGCGCCCGCCGTTATCAAAACGGTTTTATTAGCTAGATCATTTTTGGGATTAATTATTTTTTTGATATGCCGTTCTATAACTTCGGGCTCGGCCATTCTGCCCAAACCGCTATCGCCGCAAGCTAAATGCCCTTCCTCGCCATATAAAATATAATAGCCAAGACTTTTAAGCTTTTTAATATTTTCTTGCGTTATAGGATTGCGCAGCATATCGGTATTCATAGCGGGACAAATCAGTTTGGGCGCCATGGTAGCCAAAGTATTGGTTGTCAAAAAATCATCGGCTATGCCGTGCGCAATCTTGGCGATTATATTGGCGGTAGCGGGCGCGATTACCAAAATATCGGCCTTTTTCGCCAAAGAGATATGCTGGACATTAGGCTGATAATTGGCGTCAAACATATCAACAATGACTTTATTTTTGGACAAAGTCTGCAAGGACAAAGGCGTCACAAAATGTTGCGCATGCTTAGTCAAAATAATATGCACATCGGCGCCCTGTTTTTGCAAACTGCTCGTAAGGGCGCATATCTTGTATGCGGCTATTCCGCCGCTTATCCCTATTACTACTGTTTTATTTTTGAGGTTATCCATTATCCTTTCGCGATTTGAACTTTCCCTTCATAGACTTCTTGGGCCGCGTAAGAAATAGCGTTCATATTAGTCTCTTCCAAAAGCTCGGGTTTTTTATCTATTAATTGACGAGCTCTTTTTGCGATCAAGCAACACAAAGCGTATTTGCTGTCAACCATTTTTATCAACTTATCAATGGGAGGTTGGGTCATCATATTATGCTTTCTCCTTTTAATAATTTGTCAATTTTATTTTTATTTCTAGAAGTTTTTGCTTTCTCGGCGGATATTATATCAACAACCTTTTTTGCCGCTTCTTCTATATTATTATTTACAATAAAATAATCATAAAATCTAGCTTCCTCAAGCTCTTGTTTTGTTTGGGCCAGGCGCAAAGCTTTAATTTCTTCGGTTTCGGTGCCCCTTTGGTCAAGTCTATTGGAAAGCTCGTCTATTGACGGCGGAGATATAAAAATTCGCACGCAATCGTTATACGCTTGCTTTATTAATCTAGCGCCTTGTATGTCAAGCTCAAATATCATATCTTCGCCTTTTTCTAAAGCTTCCAAAACAGGCTTTTTGGGCGTCCCGTAAAAATTATTATATACTTGCGCGTATTCCAAAAGGCCGTCGTTTTTTACAAGTGCGTCAAATTGTTCTTGAGTAACAAAATGATAATGAACGCCATCTTTTTCATCGGGTCTTTTAGGTCTTGTCGTTACAGAAATAGATTTTTTTAAGCTTGGCAGCAACTCTCTCACTCTTTTGTTGACCGTACCCTTGCCTACCCCGCTTGGACCCGACAACACTATTAATATGCCCTTGGACATTTTTTACTCCACATTGCGTATATGTTCCTTGAGTTTTTCAAGCTGGCTTTTCATTTCAATCAAGAGCTTGGAGGCCTCAATATCATTACACTTGCTGCACATCGTATTTACTTCACGCAACATTTCCTGCAAAATAAAATCCAGCTTTTTCCCCGAACATTCGTCGCTTATTATCTCGGAAGAGAATTGGTCAATATGCGAATTCATGCGGCTTAATTCTTCGTTTATATCGGCTTTATCGGCAAAAAAAGCCACTTCGTTAAGCAATCTAGCTTCATCCAATGAATAATCTTTTATAATTTCTTGAATACGGGATTTTAGTTTTTCTCTGTATTCCTCTACAATAATAGGCGCTCTTTTGGCGACCATATCAAGCAAAGATTTTAAGCTATTTATTATATTTTGCATGTCTTCTTGTATGCTCTTGCCTTCAATCAGCCGCATTTTATCATATTCAAGCAGGCAGTTATTTAATCCCTCAATAACTATATCATTCCAAATATCGGTATCGGTATTGACTTTTAAAACATCGGGGAATTTCAGCATTATAGAAGTCGTAAAGTCGTCGGTCAAACCAAATTTTTCTTTTAAAGTCCGAGAGGCTGATAAATATGCCGATACCGCCGATAAATCAAGCTCAATAGGTTTTGGAACATCAGAGTTTAGCGAGAATGAAAAATAAACATCAACCGTGCCCCTTTTTATAAAGTTTTGGATACATTTTCTTATCTGGTCTTCGTTTAATGTCATGCTTTTGGGCATATGGGTATTTATATCCAAAAATCTATTGTTAACGGATTTGATCTCTATTGTTAATTCCCCATAATCGTTTTTTATGCTGTATTTACCGTATCCGGTCATGCTTTTCATGTGTTTTCCGCCTATTTGCATACAAGTTTTTATGCCAAAATTTTCAATTTTCATTATATCATAAGAGTATGGATGTATCAATCGTTAAGCATTGACACAAAATCCTGTTCGCTTATTACTTTTATTCCTAGACGCTGCGCTTTTTGCAGCTTGCTGCCCGCGTCCGCGCCTGCAATCAAATAATCGGTATCTTTAGTCACGGTTTCCGAAACAATCCCTCCGCGTTCTTCTATGAGTTTATGGGCTTGAGCTCTTTTATAATTTTGCAGCGTTCCCGTTATAACAAACTTTTTGCCAAAAATCGCGCCGCTTGTCTTAATCGGCTGGTCAAATCTAGGCTTTATGATTTTTTCAAGCTCAAGCGCATAATCTTTATGTTTTTCAAAAAATTCAATAATACCCTTTGCAATGACATCGCCTATTGAGTCAATTGAGCTAAGATGCTCATAGCTAGCTTCCATCAAAGCTTCCAAAGATTGAAATTCTTGCGCCAAGTCCTTGGAAGTTTTTTTGCCCACATTGGGTATGCCCAATGAATTGATAAAAGCGGCAAGGTCTTTGCCTTTGCTTTTTTTGATAGAATTGATTAAATTATCCGCTCTTTTGTCTTTAAATCCTTCAAGCGTCAATAACTGTTCTTTGGTCAAGGAATACAAATCTATGGGCGAAGATAGGCCTAGTTTTTCATACAATTGCGCTATGGTTTTTTCGCTTAGTCCTTCTATGTCCATACATTCTTTTGAAGAAAAATGCTCCAATCTGCCTTTTATTTGGGCGGGACAAGTAAAATTAACGCAAAAAGTGTTGGCGCCTATTGTTTCTAATTTTTCGTTGCATGAAGGACAAGTTTTGGGCAAATCAATCGTTTTGTCGTCGTCATGCGCTTGTGCCAGCCCTGTTATTTCGGGAATAACATCGTTGCTCCTTCTTATAAAAACCCTTGAGCCTATTTTGACGCTTTTTCTTTCTATATCGTCCGCGTTATTCAAAGTCGCCCTGGAAACCGTCGCGCCCGCTAGCTCAACGGGCTCTAACAGCGCCAACGGCGTCAACTTACCCGTTCTTCCGACCTGCCAAACGACATCCTTAACTATTGTGGTCGTTTCTTCCGCTTCAAATTTATATGCGACCGCCCATCTAGGAAATTTGTCAGTATAGCCCAATTTTTCCCTAAGGCTAAGCTCGTTTACCTTAATAACAATACCGTCTATCACATAATCAAGCCCCGAACGGTCAATTTTTTCTACGGTTTCCATCAGCTCATCCAAAGTGCGACATACATAGAATTCCGAAGTCCTGAAGCGGTTTCTTTTTAAAAATTCTATCATTTCTATCTGGGAATTGATATTGCCGCCCTCAATATAATTGACATTATAAAAATATATGTCCAAATTTCGCTTTGCTGTAACTTTCGGGTCTAAATTCCTTATCGCGCCTGCCGCTGCGTTTCTTGGATTTTTCAAGACCTCGGTAGCCGTTTTATTGTATTCATTGAATACCGAGATGCGCATAATCCCTTCGCCTTGTATCTCAATAAGCCCGTCAAAATCTATGCTCAAAGGAAAACTCTTAATAGTTTTGACCTGTTCGGAAACATTTTCGCCCACCTCTCCATTGCCGCGGGTGGCCGCGCTTACGAAATAACCTTTGTCATAAGTCAAACATAAAGTCAAACCGTCTAGCTTATGTTCCACCGTCAGAACCGGTTTAACACCGTCTAGCAATCTTACAAGTCTATGATACCAATTTTCAAGCTGTTCTTTATTTTGGACCTTGTCCAAAGAATAAAGTCTTGCTATATGTTTGTGCGTTCCAAATTTGGCTATAGGCTCTCCGCCAACGCGAAGCGTAGGCGAATCTTTTAAAGTTATGCCCGTTTGCTTTTCTAGCGCAACCAATTCGTCGTATAATTGGTCATATTCTTTATCGCTTATTATCGGATCGTCCAAAACATAATAGTGATAAGCGTAAAGGTTAAGCTTATAAACCAATTCTTTCATGCGATCAATCATCAACGACCTCCAAAGGCGCGATTGCCAAAATAAGTTTTTTAATGCCGACCTTTTCAAAATCAATCTTAGCTATAGTATTATTCCCTTCTCCGTTAACGCTTAGTATGACGCCTTTTCCGTATGCTTTATGGATAACTTTGACGCCCGGAGTTTTTAATTTTTCGTTAATATCAATCATTTTAATCTTGGCGGGTTGTTGACGAACAATGGGCGTATAGCAATCTTTTGTTTTTTGGGCGTTTTCATTAGCTTGGCTATTATAACCATTATAATCATAGGATAAATAGCTATGTTGTGTCTTTTGCTTATCGCCAAAAATTTCATTCAAAAACCGCGATTGAAAACGGTTTTCGCTTCTGCCGTATAAATATCTCATACGGCAATTTGTGATATACAGCCTTTTTTTCGCGCGCGTCATGGCGACATACATAAGACGTCTTTCTTCTTCTATGTCGTTGTAACCGTTTGCCCTTAAAAGCGGAAAAATACCTTCTTCCAATCCGGTGATAAATACCGTATTAAATTCTAGCCCTTTTACCGAATGTATGGTCGCTATAACAACTTTATTGGATTTTTCTTCATAAGTATCTATATCGGACTGCAAGCTGATAGAAGTCAAGTACTCGTTTAAGTCGTCAGTTTGATTATCGGCGACATAATTGGCTATTGAATTAAGGAGTTGGTTGATATTAAGCCTTTTATTAAAACTATCTTCGGTATCTTGGCTGTATAAATCCCATATGCCTGCGCGTTCTACGATATATTCTGCGGTTTTTTGCAAGCCGTTATGATTGTAATAGTCAATAATATCTTTTAGTATATCGGCAAAAGGTTTAAGTTTATTGATAAGCTGCGGGGGCAAGTCTTGATTTTCTAAGTCAAACAAAACATCCCGCATTTTTTTATTTTGTATTAAGCAATAATTTTGAAGTTGTTTTACCGTGGCGGGGCCAATCCCCCTTTTGGGGAAATTGATTACTCTTAAAATAGCGTTTTCGTCGTCGGGATTAGCGATTATAGCCAGATACGCCAATATATCTTTGATTTCTTTTCGGGCGTAAAACTTAATTCCGCCATAAACCTCATACGGAATATTGTAATTTAGAAATTTTTCCTCAAAATTTTGGGTCAGCGCGTTAAGCCTTACCAAAACAGCAATATCGCTATATTTATACCCCGCATAATTTACCAAGCCTATTATAGCGTTTGCGACATACTCGCTTTCTTCGCCCTCGTAAAAAGCCGCATATCTTTCAATTTTTACGCCGTCTTCATTATTTGTCCATAATTTTTTAGGAATTCTATTAATATTGCGCGATATCAGGCGGTTAGCCGCTTCTAATATTTTTTTCGTAGAACGGTAGTTTTGCTCAAGCTTGAATATTTTCGCGTCAAATTCTTTTATAAAATCTTTTATATTGTCAATATTGGCGCCGCGCCAGCCATAAATGCTTTGATCCTCATCGCCGACAATAAAAATATTCTTATGATAAGACCCCAACAACTTCACCAATTGATACTGGATTTTATTTGTGTCTTGAAACTCGTCCACGCTGATATATTCAAATCTTTTGGCGTAATGTTCCAAAACATCGTTATTGGACTCCAATAAAATTTTAGTCTTAATTAACAAATCGTCAAAATCCAGCGCATTATTGGCTTTCATATAATTTTCATACGCTTCATATACTTCGTAAATCAAATCATAATTAGGGACATCATTATATTGAACCGCAAAATCTTCCAAGGTAAGACCGTTGTTTTTTGACTCCGATATAAGATATTGGATTGTTTTAAGATAACGGTCGGGGTCAATATTTCTTTCGGATAATATATTTTTGATAACTCCTGTCTGGTCATTATCGTCATAAATTGAGAAAAATCTATTATAACCGTCAAGCCTGTCAATATTCGCCCTTAGAATACGGTTGCAAAGCGCGTGAAATGTCATAACCCATATATGCCTAATATCAGGCGCCAATTGACCGAGCCTGTTTTTCATTTCATTAGCAGCTTTGTTGGTAAAGGTGATTGCCAAAATATTATAGGGATTTACGCCTTGTTCAATTATATTTAGAATTCGGTATGTTAAAAGCCGCGTCTTACCGCTTCCCGCTCCCGCCGTTACTAAAACCGCCCCTTTTGTGCATTGCGCGGCCTGCCTTTGTTCTTGATTTAGAATTGACCAATCCACCGCTATTTTTTGCCTTTAAGCCTCTCTATCGCTCTTTTGTAGCCATTTTCCCCATAATTC
>JAAZDJ010000041.1 GCA_012512255.1 Clostridiales bacterium
CCGTCTTCATACGCTTCTATAAAGTGGTTGCCACCCCCAAGCGTACCCAAAGAGCGCATAGCGATAGATTGGACTTTGTCGCTTAATTTGTTCCAGCATCTTAGTCTTTTGAACCCCCACTCTTTTGGGGCGTTATGGATATCATGCCCATAAGGGATGTTTTTTCTTATAACTTGGTCCAGTTTTCCAAGTTGGTTTTCAAAGGCTATATTAGTTTTAGCCAAAGTTACGCCGCAGCCCACGTCAACGCCTACTAAATTAGGGCACACTTTATCGGATATGCGCATAGTTGTGCCTATCACGCAACCTATTCCGGCGTGGCAGTCGGGCATTATCCTTATATGAGCGTTTTCGCCCAATACCGAATTGGCCATTTTGGTTATTTGTCCCAGCGCCTCTTCTTCAACGGTTTTGGCGAATATTTTTACCGTTCCATATTTTGAATTAAGTTCTATCATTATATATCCCCTAAGCCTTATTCAATATATATACGGTTTAATTTAGTTATATTCGCAGCTCAAAGCCCTAATATTTTATCAATAATAATAATTAAAATCAATGCCTTTGAACGCCAAAGTATACAGCAAAAGGCTTTATAGGCTTTGCTTTACGCGGCTTATTGAAGCTCAGGGTTTTAAGTTTTTGCTTTGCCTATTGATTTGAATGTTTTATTTGGCCGTTTTTTTAAAAAGCAATATAATATTATTAAATAATCATAAAACCGTCTTTTTGGCATATATCCTCTACGGCACTAAAATAAAAAGCGGGCAATTTATTCTAGCCTTGCCGTAGTTATAATTGTCCGCCGTCTAAAAGACTTACTCGTTTTATATTTAGATTTTTGATATTTGGATATTGGGCTTTATCAGCTTTTTAGTTCCTGCTCGGTCTTGAAAAAGTCCGCCCAAGGATCAGGATTTTTTATTCTCGCCAGCGCCTCTGTCATATTAATCTCATTGGGCGCGATTGTGTCAAGCTCGTCCCAAGCAATCGGCATTGATACGCTAGCGCCCGCGCGCGCCCTCAAAGAATACGGCGCTATGCTGGTCGCGCCTTTGCCGTTCCGCGCCCAGTCAATAAAAATTCGTTCCTTTCTATTGGCTTTTCTTAAATTGTCGGTGTATAGGTCGGGGTATGCGCTCTTTAGCGCTTGGGCGACGCGCTTGGCGAAATTGTTGAATGTGTCCCAATCAACAGTCGGTCTAAAAGGCAAAACCACGTGATAGCCTTTGCCGCCGCTTGTCTTTAGATAGGAAACTAAATTTAGCTTGTCCAAAAGATTTTTTAAGTCTTTGGCCCCCTGCCTTACTTGTTTTAAGTCCATATCTTCGTCGGGATCCAAATCAAAAACCATCAAGTCGGGCATTTCAATATTTTCTATGCGGCTGCCCCAAATATGAAACTCAACCGTTCCCATTTGCGCTTCCGAGATAAGCCCCAAAGAATCTTGGATATAAAAATACTCTTGGTCTTTTACCTCGGAATTTTTGACCATAATCGTTCCGAGGCCCTTGCCTTGCGTTTGGCGGTGTTTTTTGAAAAAGCACGGCTCCAAAACGCCCTTGGGGCAGCGGATTACGCTTAATATCCTGTTTTTGATAAACGGCATCATACGCCCGGCGACTTGGGCGTAATACATAGCGACGTCTATTTTTTTTATGTTTAAATCTTGGTAAATAACCTTGTCGGGATGTGTGATTTTGATACCGCCTAATAGAATATTAGCGCCTTTTTTTATTGGTTTTAAATCCTGCGAAGTCAATTGGTCTTGGGGCTGTTTTTCGCCGTTTTGGTTGTCTTGGGGGCTTTCTTTGGCAACTTCCTTGGGGTCTTTGTCCATTCTCAAACCCTTGAAGCTGGCTTGGCGAAGCAAATTGTCTTGCGTCCATTCGGCGAAATTGACTTGCGCTATATACATAGGCTTAAGCCATGTTATTTTTTCATCGGTTTTTGGTTTTGGCGCATTTTTAAAAGGCGGGGCTTGTTGTTTTATGCTTTGGAATTTTTGTTCAAGTTCCAGCTGCGTTTTTTCTGTAAAGCCCGTGCCGACCCGCCCGCAATAAATCAAATTATCGCCCTCGTAATAGCCAAGTAAAAGCGAGCTTATGCCGCGAATTTTTTTGTTTGTTTTGGCGTATCCGCCGATTACAAACTCTTGGCTTTGGGCGCATTTTAACTTAATCCAATCGCCGTTTCTCGTTCCGCTATATTTGGAATTGATTTTTTTGCCTATTATACCTTCCATATTATGCTTGCAAGCGGCTTCTAAGTTTTGTTTGCCGTTGCCTAATACATGCTTGCTGAATAATAGGCTTTTGGGCGCGTCCTTTAACAAGTCGCTAAGCATCTCTTTTCTTTGGATAAGCGGATATTCCCTCAAATCCGCCCCGTCCAGCGCCAAAAGGTCAAAGATAATATAAGTCAAATTTTTGCTCTTGGGGTTTTTCATATAGCTTTGCAAGGCCTGAAAATCGGTCCTGCCTTGACTATCAATTATTACAATCTCGCCGTCCAAAACCATTGCCCAGCTTTCCGCCCATTCTATAAGGGATTGGGCGACGGGCTCAAAATATTTGGTAAAGTCCTTGTTGCCTCTTGTGACCAATCTCGCGTTGTCGTTTTCCACAAACGCCACTATTCTATACCCGTCGTACTTCAATTCGTAAAGCCAATCGTCGCCTTGCGGCGGATTTTCAACGAGTTTGGCGAGCTGGACATTGACTTGGCTGATTGGGTTATGGGAGTTTTTTTTGTCTATTCCTTGCTCTATTTGCCTCATGGTCCGACCCGTTCTTATGCTGGTCGTAAAGGCGGAGATTTTGTCTTCCAAAGACGAGAACTCGTCCTTTTCTTTTAGCAATATCCAGTTTTTGCCGTTTTCTTGGTCTTTTAGCCTTATCAGCGCCCATTTGCCCTTGAGCCTGCTGCCAAAAAGCTCAAATTTTAGGCTTCCTTGTTCCAGTCCTTTTTGGACATCGGATTGCGGCTTCCAATAACCTTCGTCCCATAGCATTACAACGCCGCCGCCGTATTGGCCTTTTGGGATAGTCCCTTCAAAGTCTTTGTATTCTATGGGATGGTCTTCCACATGGATGGCAAGCCGACGGTCTTTCGGGTTATAAGAGGGGCCTTTTGGAACGGCCCAGCTTAGCAATACGCCGTTCCATTCAAGCCTAAAGTCAAAGTGATCCCTGCGCGCCATATGATGCTGCACGACAAAACTTAGGGCGTCTTTTGGCTTTTTTTGCAAAGCTTGGCCCGCGGGCTCGTAGGTCTTGGTAAAATCTCTTTTTTGTTTGTATTCTTGAAGATTCATATCAATTTTTTTCTTTATAAAATAATAAGGCTTAAATTTTTATAAGCCTTATTTAGTATTTGCTATTTCTAAAATTATTAACTACTAAAAAACTGCGATATAAGTATTTATTATTTTTTATTTTTTTCGGCTTTTAATTTGTTTTTTATGAGTTTAAGCTGTTCTGCAAACTTTTTGATTGTAAAATTGGGAAAGGTACGGATTATGCGGTGTTTGCTCAATTTATTGGCTAATTTTTTGTAATTTTCCAGCTCGTCGTCTTTTTTGTTGTTTAAAAAACTAAAATCCGCGCCCTGCTCGCCTAAGGCTTTTAATTTAAGCTGCAATTTTGCAAACAGCTTTTTTAACTCGTCCAGTTTTTTGGATATAGCCGAAAGGTTTAGGATTGTAAAAGTCAAATCCGTCAATAATACCGAAGATAAAAATATAGTAAGAATATATTTTAAATTGGCGGGGGTTAACGCCAAAATTTTATTCATAGCGGGATTAATAAAAAACACCAAAATTATGCTTAAAAATCCCCAAGCCAAAGAATAACCTATCCAGACCCTGCCGTGAAGGTTGAGCGGATAATTTGAATAATCCCAAAGTTTTAGATTAAATATTTTTTCCAAAATAAGCGCAATCAAATATTCTAAAATAGTGCAAATAATTACGCCCGCCAAAAACACCAAAAAATAATCGGCGATAGGATGAATATTAATATATGAAAGTAAAATTCCAACCGCCAACGCCCCTAAGCCGTATATGGGACATACCGGCCCGTTTAGAAACCCCCTATGGACAAATCTTTTTTCCCATATAGAGCAAAAGATTGTTTCTATAATCCAGCCGAAAAAAGAAAACGCTATAAACATCAAAAATAAATCAACAAAATACATACGGCTTATCTTATTAAAAATTATAGTCCAAAAACCAATCTTTTATAAGAATTTTTAATTTTTTATTATAAAGCGCTCGTCCTTTAAGATTGATTTGATTTCCGCGAGTTTGTTTTCGTAATTTTTTCTGCCCATCATGGCGAAAGTGGCTTGCTTGCCTTCCTCTACGCCCGGTTGGTTGTAGGTATTAATATCAAGCATAGCGCCGCAATACGCCGTTTGATACATAAAATACTGCAAAAGCTCGCCTACCGTATGGGCGTTTACTTCGGGCAATATGATTGTGAAATTGGGTCTTTTGGCTTTTGCCAAGGCGTATTCGGTCGCAAGGCGCTCGCAATTTATTAACTCATTAAGCGTTTTGTTTTGCAAAAACTCGGTCTCGGGCGCGTCAATAGTCGGCATTGTGACCGTGGTTCTAAAGTTTTCCACCGCCAAAAAGGTGACAACCTTATCGTAAGGCCCTTCGGTATATAGTTGGATTTGGCTGTGCTGGTCGGTAACGCCCAAAGCCTTTACGGGCGTTTGGCCCGTATTAACTAAATTATTATTGTTGTCAATGGCCTTGCCCAAGGACTCGCCCCAAAGCTGGCAGTAAAAATCAGCCATGTACTTTAGGCTGTCGGCATACGGCATCATAACCGAAATATTCTTGCCCCGCCTCATATACATGTATTGCAAAAACGCCGTGCAAAGCGCGGGGTTTTGGGTAAACTCGGGCGAAAAGCACGCCTCGCTCATATCCCTAGCGCCTTCCAAAAGCGCCTTAATATCAATTCCTACCAAAGCTAACGGCATAAGCCCTACGGGCGAGAAAACGCTGAACCTTCCGCCCACGCCGTTGCCTATGCCGAAAATCTTATAGCCTTCTTTGACCGCTATGTCATAAAGCGTGCCCTTGCCCATTGTGGTGATAATTATTATATTTTCTTTGGCTTTTTCGCCTAATTGTTGTTTTAAAATGTCTTGAATTATCATAAATTGGGCAAGCGTTTCGCTTGTCGTGCCGCTCTTGGTGATGACAATAAAGACGGTCTTTTTTACGTCAATTATATCCAAAAGCGCGCGCATCCTCTCGGGGTCAATATTGTCTTCCACATAAAGTCTAGGGGCTTTTCTTGCGCTTTTGGGCAATTCGTTGTGCCTTAGGTGCAAAAGCGCGTTGGCGACGGCAAGCGTTCCCAAAGCCGAACCGCCTATTCCAAAAACGACCACATTGTCGTAATCGGCGTATTTTTGGGCGGTCGCTAAAATGTCTTTAATGACTTCTTGCTGCGTAAAAGGCAAATTGGTCCACTCTTGCCACCCTTTGCCTCTGTTATCCATAACCTTGCTATATGCCAATTCCAGCAATTCTTTGTGCTCGTCAAATTCGCTAAAACTTAACCCTTCCTCGTCGCCTATAGCGTGTCGCATCATATTGTTGTAATCAATTTTTAGCCGCATAAAAAAATACCTACTCCTAACAAATAAGTTTTTTTTATTTTACATAAATAACCAATAATAGTCAAATCATTATTCGTTCAAATATAACATATAAATTATACAACATTGTTGTATTTATTTTTGAAAAAAAGGAATTTTATGGGCAAAGCGCGGCTAAAATTATTGATTATTATCGCTGTCAGTTGCTTTATAAGCAGCGTTGTTACGGCCTTAATAACGGTTGGTTTATGCAATAGCAAAACGGCTTCCTACCAAGATGACTCGGCTTATTTAAAAATCAAAATAATTGATCTAAAAACGCGCGAGCCTTTGGAAAACGCGACCGTATGCATTGTGGAAACCAGCAAGTATTATACAACAGACAAACAAGGCAATACGCCCACTATACAAGTCCCTTACCTGAAAAATAGTAATTTTGACAATGTCCTGGAAAGGCCTTGGGGGGATATAACCATTCTTGCCTACAAAGACGGCTATGTAGACTATCTCGTCTTTTATATAATGGTCCAAAAAAACAAAACCCGCTATCTTACGCTTACGCTCGCGCCCTACTCCGTCGGCTCCAAGCCGTATTTGATTATTGAATCGCCCGACGATGCTTGGGCAAAGGAAATAATCAAAAAATACAAAAGATAACCTAGCGCGCCAATTTTTTTATGTATTCGTAATTTTGTTTTAGCTCGTCCATTGTATCGTAGTCCGTAGAATACAGCTCCAAAATGACGGGCGCCGCGATGTCTTTTGATTTTAGAGTGTTAATAAACTTCTCAAAATCAAAAGCGCCCTGGCCGATAATGGCGGTTTGGTTGTTGTCTTTTATGTCGCAAATATGAATGGTGGAAAGCCTGTCGCCTATGGCCTCGAGCATATCGTAAGGGTCAACGCCGCCTTGTATTGATTGTTTTATGTCCAATGTGCCCCAAATCTCAGGGCAATATCTTTTTAATTTGGTAAAAAACGACTGATGGTTAAAAAAAGCGTAATGCACATTCTCATAGGACAAGCAAACGCCGTAGCTTTTGGCGATATCTATCAGCTCGTTAATTCTATTGCCCAATTTTTCAAAGTCAATTACATATTCCTGTTTTTTCATTATGTAAGGGCCGTGAAAAGTGAGGTATTTGGCGCCTAAGACGCGGGAGGCGTCGCAAACCTTGCGAAATATTTTTTCGGCGTCAGCGCGGACTCTTGGCGACACATTAAACAATTCAGGCTCAAATTGGGTGCCCAAAGCGTGCACCGAATGCACGGTTATATCGCCCTTGGCGCGCGCTATCTTTTGGACAAACTCTTTTTCGTATTCGCTGTATGTGGTAAAAAAGACTTCGGTCAAATCGCAGCCTAATTCCTTAAGTTGCGCGAAAGCGTCTTCGTTATAAATTCTATTAAAAAAAGTCGCGGTTGATATTCCTACTCTCATATGCGCCTATATAAAACACAATATAAAGTATTATATCAAATTGATATTTAAAATCACGCTTTTTGGGGGTATATTTCTTAAATGCGCTTATTGTTTTTTATCTAAAAAAAGCCGCCAAGGCGTTAGTTTTGGCGGCTTTATATATTTTAAATAATCGCTTTTATTATTCCTACATCGCCGTCATTGCGTTTGTAAACGACATTGACATTATCGTCTTGCTCGTTCAAAAAGACAAAAAAGTCATGTCCCAAAAGTTCCATTTGAAGTTTGGCTTCGTCGATGCTCATAGGCTTTAAATAATATGTTTTGGTTTTTACCACTTTGGAAGGCTTTTCTTCTTGTTCTTTAGGTATAAGCCCGTTCATTGTTTTGAAAAATTCTTTCATTCTTTTGGAGTCAAATTTGGACTTGTGCTTGGTTATTTGCCGCACAATTTTATCTAAAGCCGCGTCCACATTGACGAACATATCGTCTTTGCTTTTGACTTCGGCCCTAAATACATGGTCAGAAAAAATAGTGGCTTCAAAGACATAATCTTCTTTTTCTTTTCTTAGGTTGATCTTAATGGGAGTGTCTGAATCAAAAAACTTAGTAAGTTTGTCAAATTTCTTTTTGATGATTTCTTCAAGTCTTTTGCTTGTGAAAAAATTTTTGGAAATGATTTCATACTTCATAAATAAGCCTCCCTGTCTTCTAAAAAATGTAAAAAAATTTGACTTTTTTCCTATAAAATTATAGACAGTTTTGTTAATTTTATATTACCACTTTTTAATATGCTTTGTAAAGACGGCTTGTGAAAAAATCACATAGCCAAGCCGTCCTTACATCAAAAAGGTCTTTATTTGGTTTTTGAGGCTTTTGTTTTTGCGACAAATTTTATCTCGCCGTCTTTAAGAACGCAATCCAAAACGGCGTTGTCCTGAATATTTCCCGCAAGCATTTCTTCGGCTAGTTTGTCTTCTATTTTTTGCTCTATTAATCTGCGAAGCGGTCTTGCTCCGTATTCGGGGTCGTATCCTTGGGTCGCCACCATATCAAGCACATCTTCCGAAAAAGTAATGGTAATATTTTTGTCTTTGAGCTTTTTGTTGATGTCGTAGAGCATATTTTTGGCTATTAGTTTTATTTGCGCCTCGTTGAGAGGATGGAAAACCGTAATGACGTCAACCCTGTTCAAAAACTCGGGCTTAAACCTTTTCTTTAGGGCGTCTAGCAAAATCTCTTTGGTCTTTTGTTCATTGCGCTCGCTTGACTCTTCGGAAAATCCCAAGGCCTTGGGCGTGTTCTTTAGGGCGCTCACGCCCACATTGGATGTCATTATGATTATGGTGTTTTTGAAGCTAACCACCCTGCCTTGCGCGTCCGTAAGCCTTCCGTCGTCCAAAATCTGCAAAAGCATATTATAAACATCGGGATGCGCTTTTTCTATCTCGTCAAATAATATCACGGAATACGGCTTGCGCCTTACCTGCTCTGTCAATTGTCCGCCCTCGTCATAGCCTACATATCCCGGAGGCGAGCCTATAAGTTTACTTACGCTGTGGCTTTCCATATATTCGGACATATCAAGCCTTATCATAAGATTTTCGTCGTCAAACATAGCCTCGCATAGCGCTTTGGATAATTCGGTCTTGCCCACGCCTGTTGGCCCTAGGAATATAAACGAACCTATGGGCCTGTTGGCGCTTTTTAACCCGGCTCGGGCGCGTCTTATGGCTTTGGCTACGCTTTGGACCGCTTCTTCTTGACCGATTACGCGCTTGTGCAAGATTTCTTCAAGCTTGATCAGTTTTTCTTTTTCGGTTTCGTTAATCTTTGTAACAGGTATCTTGGTCCAGCTTGCGACGACTTGGGCTATGTCTTCCACATCAATTTGGGCCTGGTCCTCTATGGTTTTCTTTTTCCATTGCGTGTTGAGGTTTTCTATCTCTTCTTTTATCGCGTATATTTTGTCCCTGATAACCGAGGCTTTTTCAAATTCGTCTTTGCTCAAAACCTCGGCTTTTTCGGCTTCTAGCCTTTGAAGCTCTTCTTCTTTTTCTTTGATTTGGGGCGGCATAGTGTTGCCGCTGACTTTGACGCGGCTTGCGGCTTCGTCTATTAAGTCTATGGCCTTATCGGGCAAATATCTGTCCATAATATAGCGCTCGGACATTCTGACCGCAGCCTCAATCGCCTCGTCCGTAATTTTTACTTTATGGAACGCCTCGTAATTATCCCTTAAACCTTTTAAAATCTCTATTGTCTCATCTTCTGTAGGCGGGTTGACCATTATAGGCTGGAAACGGCGCTCAAGCGCTTTGTCTTTCTCTATAAACTTGCGGTATTCGTCAGTAGTGGTCGCGCCTATGGTCTGCAGCTCGCCTCTTGCCAAATAAGGTTTGAGCATGTCCGCCGGTTTGACCTCGCCTCTATCCGCGCCCGCCGTCGCCAAAGTGTGAAGCTCGTCAATAAACACTATAATATTGCCGTGTTTTATAATGGCTTCAATGGCTCTTTTGAGTTTTTCTTCCATGTCGCCGCGGTATTTTGTGCCCGCAAGCATGCTGCCTATATCCAAAGCAAATATAATTTTATCTTTTAACAGTTCGGGCACATCGCCTTTTACTATGGCTTGGGCTAGGCCTTCCACAACGGCGGTCTTGCCCACGCCGGGCTCGCCTATTAGGACGGGATTGTTTTTGGTCTTACGGCAAAGAATTTGGATAATGCGCTCTATCTCGTCTTTTCTGCCGATTACGGGGTCAAGTTTTTGCTCCCTCGCCCTTTCCGTTATGTCAATGCCCAAATCTTTCAAAAACGAAGGCAACGGCGATTGCGGTTTTTTGGCGCCCGTCATTTCGGTGGCTGTGCCGCCTAGGTTGCCCAGCTTGTCCAATATATCTTGAGGCTTAACATTGAGTTCTTGCAAAATGCTATACGCTATGCTGTCCGTGCTTTGCAAAAGCGCGACTAGCAAAAACTCGCTGCTTACGGCAGGCATCTTAAACTGGCGGGCAATCTGTTGCGCCATTAGCAACAAATTTTTGGAACGGGTGGAATAATGGAGAGGCGTCTTAAAAAAACCGCCGCCCAGCAAGCTTTCTATCTGGTTAAGCGTATTTCCCGAAGAGATAAAGCTCGCTATTTTTTCGGGCGTAACGCCGCATTCCTTTAGCGCCTTTGCCGCCAAAGAATTGCCTTTGGCGATGCCGTATAAAATATGCTCTGTGCCGATTTCGTTGCCGCCTAAGGCTCTTACTAGTTTTTCGGCTTCTTGTAACACGTTCATAGCGCTTTGCGTCGCGCTGATTTGTCCAAATAACATTTTTTCACACCTCTATAATTACTATTTTCTTTTTTTATATTAATAACATCCTTAAATAAAATTACGCCATCTTGGGCAATATGTCCCTCAAAAATTCGGCTCTGTAAATATCGCGCTCTATGGCGTCCAGTTTTTTTCCGCTTCTTAACGCCAAATTGGCGGGCCTGCACGCGATAATTATCTCGTCCAGCGCCGTATTTTTTATTTTCAAAATTCCTAACGCCGCGCCTAGTTTTATTAATGAGATGTTTTGCATAAATTCTGAAGTGTCAATTTTGTAAGCATTGGTTAGTATGCCACACGCGCGCATAATCATATCGGTAAGCTCAACGCGGTTTTTGTTTATAAGCGTGTCGCGGGCTATCTCTTCGGCTTCGGCCACTTTGTAAATTTGGTGTTTTACCGAGTAGATAATTTCTTTATCGCTCAAGCCCAACGAATATTGGTTGCTCAACTGATACATGTATCCCTCGGCCTGAGTTCCTTCGCCATAAACGCCCCTTAAG
>JAAZDJ010000042.1 GCA_012512255.1 Clostridiales bacterium
AAAATGGTTATGAATTAATACATCATGGAGGGGGAAAAACAAATTCTATGAGGATACTTTGTTTCAATTCAAGAAAAATTTTTCAAAGAATACTGAATTTTCATTTTTTATAGGTAAAAAAATTTGGAATAAAGAAATTTATGATAAATTGTGCAAAATGGAAAATATAACACAAGATATTAATTTTTTCCCTGCATATAGATTTGAAGAATACAATAAAAAAGATGATATTTTGATTAGAAAATAAAATTGATAATACATATAACAAACAAATAAATATTTTAACAAAACGGTAACGCTTTAAGATTAAAATGTTGTATAATCATATGTGAAAAATAAATGCGCTTATTATTTAGGTAGGACAAGCAAAGGTATTTTATTATGAAAAAGGATGTATTAATAATAGCTCAATTTATGGGACTTGAATCCGAAGGAAGAAATAGTCGTTTTACGTATATTGCCAAATTAATAAAAGATCATTATGTGGAAATAGTAACAAGTCGTTTTAATCATCAAAAAAAAGATTTTAGAGATAAGAAGATTTTATTTGAAAGTAATTATAGAGTAACTTTAATAGATGAACCAGGATACAAAAAAAATGTATGTTTAAAAAGATTATATAGCCATTATATATTAAGCAAAAATATAAAAAAATATTTAAAACAAAGAAAAAAGCCTGATGTAATATATTGTAGCATTCCTTCCCTAAGCGTGGCCAATATAGTTTCAAAATATGCCCAAAAAAACAAAATTCCCTTTATTATTGATATTCAAGATTTATGGCCCGAGGCATTTAAGATGGTATTTAAAATACCTCTTTTTAAAGATATTTTATTTTATCCGATGCAAAGACAAGCTGATAGCATATATAAAAGAGCGGATAAAGTGGTTGCGGTATCAAACACTTATCTAAACCGAGCTCTAAAAGTTAATAAAAAAGACCCCAAAGGTCTAGTTGTTTTTTTGGGAACAGATTTACAAATCTTTGATGATTATGTCCAACAAAGCAATATAAAAAAACCTGACGATGAGTTTTGGATTGTTTATATAGGCACATTAGGACATAGTTATAATATACCTTGCGTTATTGAAGCTATTGCAATTGCAAATAAAAAAATTTATGATAAAATAAAATTTATAGTAATGGGCGATGGACCGTTAAAAGATGTATTTGAAAAAAAAGCCCAAGAATTAGGAATCTATTGCGAATTTACAGGAAGATTGCCTTATAAAGATATGGTGCAAATTTTATGTAAATGCGATATTGCTGTAAATCCCATAATAAAAGGTTCTGTTGCTAGCATTATTAACAAAGTAAATGATTATGCCGCAGCTGGTTTGCCTGTTATTAACACATTAGAGAATAAAGAATATCAAAATTTATTAGCAAAATATAATGCAGGAATTAATTGCGAAAATAATAGTTTAGTTTTAGCAGAAACAATATTAAAACTTTATAAGGATAAACAACTTATACAAACTATGGGAAAAAACAATAGGCTATTAGCTGAAGACTATTTTGATAGAGATAAAACATATTTTCATATTGTTAAATTAATAAATCAAATGATATAAAAAGGCTGATAAATATGACAATTTTACATATTGCTAATTTGTCAAACAAAAGAGAGATCGGTATTAATGTAGTAGTGCCAAAGCATGTTTATTATCAATCAAAATACACGAATACGGCTCTATTGAATCTTAGCGATTACAATTATGAAAATCAAGATATTAAAGTATTCAATAGGATTGAAATAAATAAGTTAGATGAACCATTTAATAGACCTGATTTAGTTATATTTCATGGTATATACTTTTTGAATTATATTAAAATAGCAAAAAATTTAAAAAACATCCCTTATATCATTGTTCCTCATGGCTCTTTATGTAAAAAAGCTGTTAAATCGCATTTTTTTAAATTTATTAAAAAAGCGGTTGCTCATATTTTATTATTTAATTCATTTATAAAAAATGCAAAAGCGATACAATTTTTATCTAAAGGAGAGCAAGAAAACTCTTACTTCTCTAAAAAAGACATCATTATTCCAAATGGAATAGAATTGCCCCAAGATTTTAATAGACCGATTAAAGAGAACGACGAGATAAATATCGTATTTATCGGTAGAAAAGACAAAACGCATAAAGGCTTAGATCTGTTATTAAAAGCCGTTATT
>JAAZDJ010000043.1 GCA_012512255.1 Clostridiales bacterium
ACGGCAGGTTGCCAATGCCGCCTAATCCGAAGGTTGTCAAGAAAGTTATCGGCGACCAAAAAATCATAGAACATAGACCGGCGGACGATATCGCGCCCGAGCTGGAAAAATATAAGGAACAATGCGCTGAGTATATTGAAAAAGAAGAGGATATATTAACTTACGCGCTGTTCCCACAATTAGCCGTCATATTCTTCAAAAACCGCCAGGCTGCTAAATATAAGGTTGACACAGACATATATACTTTAAAAACGCCCATACATCCCGTATAAATAAAAAAATTTGGATAAAAAGGTATCCCTTTTAAGTTAACTTAAAAGGGATTTTTTTATACGGTTAAATAATTAACAGAACCTATGAATGGTTGTATAAAAAAACGCCATATTGACGGTTTTTTTTGTTTTTTTTAAAAAAACCATTGACGATAAAACAGTTACAAACTTAACACGGCCAAAACCCTATTTATCAAAGCTTTATATAAATGATTGGTCGATTCCCACTTGATTGTGTTATTATGGATAATATCAAACTGCCTTCTTACATAATAACCGTTTTTGCAGGTATAAATCACGGGCTTATTTAAAGCCTCGGCATAACCAGTTTCATAATAAACATGAGGCTTATAATATGTAAGGTCCGCGACCACGATTTTACTTCGCCTTAACTCATAAAAAATTTCGTGCGTTACGGGCCTAGTATAAAATGTTTCGTCCGAAAACTTGGTTACAAAGCCTAAACCAGCCATTGCTTTTTTCATTTTATTTCGGCAGTCTTTCATGCTTTCTTTGGAACTGGCTATTAAATAAGCTTGGTTTAACGCGCGGGTATCTTTTTGCAGTTTTTCCACTCTCATCCAGCCTTGGAAAGAAAGCGTCAAATTAAAGACGCCAATTGCCAAAGGCTCTATATAACCCAGCTTTTCCAAGTGTTTCAATAATATTGATAATTGGTTTAGATTATTATCATAAATACAGAATAAAGTTTTAAGCAAGGCGCTTTTACGGGCGTATTGGCGGTCGTTTATATTGGTAAGATAGACATTATTAATCTTTGCGCCGATTGTTTTAATATAAAAGGCTATATTTAAGATAATTTGGTCAATAAGTTCGCTAAGGTTTTTGGGATAATAACCCAATAATACTTCGGGCGAAACAATTTCCATATTGGATTCTATCGGTTTAGACAACTCGTTATGATCGGTAAAAATAGGTATGATATCGTTATTTTTTATCGCGTTATAGATATAAGCGCATACTATTATTTTGGCGTTATCAAAAAAGTGCTGAGCAAAATAATATTCGCCGCATACAGGGCAGTTGGTTCTTTTGTGACCGCTAAAAGAAGCATTTTCAATGGAAACTTCGTTTTGGCACATCGGGCAAAAATCCATATTTCACCTTTTTTTTCTTAAGTTTTTAAATAAAACTTTTGTGTATTAAAATTATATCATATAGTATTGTTCAATTCAATACAAATTAAATAAATTGTAAATACCAATAAGACGCAATTTTGTTTTTAATGTTTTACATAATATTTTTATTGATGTATAATAAAAAAAATTATGGACGCAAAATTAATACGATACGAAATAGAAGAAAAGTTTTTGAGCCCCTACGCTTTTAAGTCCAAAGACACCAAGGGGCGTTCCAGACCGCAAGAACCTACGGAATATCGCACGGAATTTATGCGGGATAGGGATAGGATTATCCATTGCAAATCTTTTAGAAGATTAAAACACAAGACCCAAGTTTTTTTATCTCCCGAGGGCGACCATTACCGCACCAGGCTCACTCACACATTGGAAGTCATGCAAATAGCCCGAAGCATCTCAAGGGCGTTAAGGCTTAACGAAGACTTAACCGAGGCCATATCGCTTGGCCATGATTTGGGGCATACGCCTTTCGGCCATGCCGGCGAGCGCGCTTTGCGGGATTATATTGATTTCCAGCATAATGTCCAAAGCCTAAGAGTTGCTGAGGTTTTGGAAAACAATTTCCAAGGGATGAACCTAACTTACGAAGTAAAAGACGGCATCCTTAATCATCGCTTGGGCGCTAAGCCCTGCACTTTGGAAGGCGTTGTGGTCGCTTTGGCGGACAGAATCGCGTATATCAACCATGATATTGACGACGCCATACGCGCCAATGTGCTAAGCGAAGACGACCTTCCGCGCGATGTTACCGATGTTTTGGGCAAAAATGTCCATGACCGCATTAATAATATGATAAGCAATATTATCAAGACCAGCCTAAACAAACCTTATGTAAAAATGGACGACGAATTTACCCAAGCAAGCGAGCGCCTAAGAGACTTTTTGTTTAAGCGCGTTTATAGCGGCAGCAAGCCCAAAGAAGAAGAGCATAAAGCGGTCAGGATGTTAAAAATGCTTTTTGAATATTTTATAGAAGACATCAGCCGTTTGCCCAAAGGTTATGCCGAGCTTGAAGCGGACGATCGTCAAAAAGTGTGCGATTATATTGCCAGCATGACGGATAGATATTCTATACATGTTTTTAACAGCATATTTGTCCCTAAAGGTTGGGAATATTAAAACGAAAAAACCTTCCCAACAATATCAGGAAGGTTTTTTCGCTCTGTATAACGCATTAATCTAGTGGAAGTTATCCTTAGCTTTTTAAATATTCGCAACATAAAGTCGCAAATATTTTATCATTTGTAGATATAATCTTTATAGTATAAAAACAGTAAAGGTGCAAGCCGCGACAACTAAAAGGAGAATAAAGCCGACAACCGACAGCGCAATGTCTTTTTTTGAAACCATAGCTTTTCTCCCAATCAATCGTTAGATTTCAAGTCAATAACGATTGATTTTCTTTGGTGTAGGGCTATTATATCACATTTATAGATGTAATTCAATACCTATTTACAAAAATTTTATATATTTTTTTGAGAAAAAATCTTAAAATAAAAAAGGGTTTACAGGGATATTGTCGAAATATATAATTGAAATATAAAAATTTATCATAAGCGTTATTTTTTTTGGAGATGTAATTGGCGGGTTTTGACAGAGATTGGTTGGACAAGCTTATAGACAGTCATAATATTGTGACAGTGATATCCCGATATGTGCCTGTTACCAAAAAAGGCCGTAATTATTGGGCGCGTTGTCCGTTTCATCACGAAAAAGACCCGTCTTTTGCCATAGACGAAGACCGCCAATTTTATCATTGTTTTGGATGCGGCGAAAGCGGCGATGTCATTAAATTTGTGCAAAAGATAGAAAATATAGACTTCATAGAAGCCGTAAAAAGACTTGCCGACGAAGTAAAGCTGGAATTGCCCTCATATAGACTTGACGATAAGACCAAAGAGCTCAAACAAAAACGCGATACGATATTGGCTCTTAATCGTTTGGCGGCTTTGTTTTATCACCAAAAATTGCTTAGCGACGAGGGCAAAGGCGCTTTGGATTATTTGCATAAAAGAGGAATTGACGACACCGCGATAAAAAGGTTTGGTCTAGGCTACAGTCCGGACTATAACCAATTAGTTAAGTGCCTTATCGGCCAAGGATATAGCGGCGAAGATTTGGTAATGGCGGGGCTTTGCGGCAAAAACGAGGGCGGATATTACGATGTCTTTGGCGGCAGATTGATAATACCTATAATCAACAACTTCAACGAGGTTATAGGTTTTGGCGGAAGAAGTTTGCAACAGACCGATTTTGCCAAATACCGCAACACTTCGTCCACCTTGGTTTTTGACAAGTCCAAGACGATTTACGCGATCAACGAGCTAAAAAAAGCCAAGCAAAAAGCGCCCATCCATTATACCATTTTATGCGAAGGCTATATGGACGCGATAGCCTTGCAAATGGCCGGATTTAATACCGCGGTCGCTTCAATGGGGACAAGCCTGACCAACGAGCAGGCCAAAATTTTAAAAAGATACGCGCCTTTAGTTTATATATGCTACGACGGCGACGCCGCGGGCGAAAAAGCCGCGCTGCGCGGGCTTGATATATTGGAAGAAAACGGGCTGGAAGTCAAAGTCATTGTCTTGCCCGAGGGGCTTGATCCCGACGATGTGGTCAAAAAAGAAGGCGCGCAAGCCTTTAAAGAAAACTACCTAAAAAAAGCGATGCCGCTTTTGAGATACAAGCTTGAAGTATTAAAAAAAGATTACGACCTAAATACTCATGACGGCAGGTCAAAATACGCGATAGCGGCGTGCAAGCTCGCGTCCAATCAAAAAGACTATGTATCCATAGAAGCCGCTTTGAAAATGATTCAAAAAATAACGGGTTTTACCTTTGAGTCGCTAAAGGCGCAAATTTCAATGAATATAGAAGGAGTTAAGCCCGCATTAGTTGAAGAAAAAAAGGATAATTTACATACAAAAGCTATAAAATATCTTTTGTGGGCAATCATAAATAAGAAAGATTATGCGCGTTATGACTTTCCTTTTGAAAGGTTGCCATTGAATAATTTGCATAAAAAAATCTTAAACTACGCGTTAAGCGGAAAAGATATAAAAAAAATATTCTTGGATTTTGACGAGAGCGAACATAAGGAATTAGGCGAAATATTAAATTTTGCGCAAAGCGATTCTTCCGACCCTGAAATCCAAAGAAAATATTACGAAGGTTATTACGCTCAATTAATGATTGAAATAATGGAGCAAGAAAGGGAAAAATTGAGCAAAGAATGCGAAATAGAACAGGACGAAGAGAAAAAGAAAGCGCAATTGCAAAAACTAGCCGAACTCATAGAAAAAATAAACCAATTAAGAAAAAGGAGTATTAGTATTTAATGGAAGAAAACATTACCGAAAAACAGCGACAAGAAATTGACCGTTTGGTCGCTTTGGGCAAAAGCAAAGGTTTTTTGACCTATGACGAAATTGCCGCAAGGTTTATAACCGAACTGGAAGCAAGCGCCGTGGTCATGGACGAGATTTTTCGCATAATAGAGGAAGAAGGCGTTCAGGTCCTAAAAAATATAAGCCAAATTGAAAAAGACGAAGAAGACATTGACAAGCTGATGCGCGATGTAAGCGTAGAAGACCCTGTCAAAATGTATCTTAAAGATATAGGCAAAGTTCCGCTTTTGACCGCCGAAGAAGAGGTTTATCTTGCCGAAAGGATGGCCCAAGGCGACGAGGAAGCCAAGAACAAACTATGCGAAGCTAATTTAAGATTGGTTGTGAGCATTGCCAAAAGATATGTAGGCAGGGGAATGCAGTTTTTGGACTTGATCCAAGAGGGCAATCTGGGGCTTTTAAAAGCTGTGGAAAAATTTGACCATACCAAAGGCTTTAGGTTTTCAACCTACGCGACATGGTGGATAAGACAAGCGATAACAAGAGCTATCGCCGATCAAGCTCGCACCATAAGGATTCCCGTACATATGGTGGAGACCATAAACAAATTGATACGCGTTTCAAGACAGCTTTTGCAGTCTTTAGGCAGGGAACCCACGCCCGAAGAAATAGCCGAGGAAATGGGCATTACGGTGGAAAAAGTCCGGGAGATCCAAAAAATCGCGCAAGACCCCGTATCGCTGGAGACCCCTATCGGCGAGGAAGAAGACAGCCATTTGGGCGATTTTGTCCCCGACGAAAACGCTATTTCGCCTTCCGAGATGGCCGAGATTTTGGACGCGCGCGAAAGAGTCAGAAAAGAATTGGAAGCCCTTACGGCGCGCGAGCAGCAAGTCTTAAGGCTAAGATACGGCATTTATGACGGGCACCCCCGCACGTTGGAAGAAGTGGGCAAAGTCTTTAATGTAACAAGGGAACGCATAAGACAGATAGAGGCCAAAGCGCTTAGAAAACTTCGCAACATATCCAAAAGCCAAAAGCGCCTCAAAGACCTAAACGGATGAGGCTATCCAAAAGGCTTCAATCAATAGCCGATATGGTAACTTTTTGCGACACTGTGGCGGATATCGGCTGCGATCACGGCAAATTATCGGTTTATTTGATAATCAACGGGCTTTGCGACAAGGTTTTGGCGACGGACATAAGCCCTTTATCTTTACAAAAAACCCAAAAACTAGCCCAAAAAAAGAAAATTGAAAACAAAATTATTACCCTGTGCGGCGACGGGCTAAAGCCGTTGATTGACTATGGCCAAAAGATTGATTTGGCGGTTATAGCCGGCATGGGCGGCAGGGAGATTGCCAAAATCATAGAACAGGACCAAGATTTGATTGACCGTTATATCTTATCGCCGCAGCAAAATACGCCAATTTTGCGCGAAAAACTTAACGAATTTGGCTATAAGATTGTCAATGATTTTATTGTATTGGACAAAGCCAAGTTTTATGATATTATAGAAGCTGTAAAAGGCAAGCAAGAGCTAGGGCAATCCGAGCTAGAATGGGGCATTGGGAACCTAAAAAACCCTTCAAAAGATTTTTTATTATATTTGGACAAAAAAATAAATCTATTGACACAAGCTAATAAAAGGGCAAAAACGCAGCAAAGGGAACTTATAAAAAAAGATTTGGAAAAGATATTAAATCTTAGAGAAAGTATCAAAGGGAGGCTGAAATGAATTTGGAAAAAATATTAGCTTATCAAGAGCAAGATCTGGCGCTTAGGCGCTTAGAATTAAAGATAGAAAAAAGCAAAGATTACGCTATAGCCGAAAAGGCTAAGGAAAAATTTTTGAGCCTTGGGAATTTGGCAAAACGCACCGAAAAAGCCGCGGGCGTATTGTATGATAATTATAAAAAACTTGAAGTTTATATCAATAGCATTTCTTCAAAACTAGACGAGCTGGAAAAAATCCTAGAAAAAGATTTGAGCGACAAAAACTTGGAAAAGGTGGACGAGCAAATCAAAAAATTGCAGTCCAACCTCAGCGCGCTTGAAAAAGAACTAAATAAATTGCCCAAAAATATAGACGAGACTATCAAGAAAAACGAAGAAGCGCGCAGGGAAGGCGCAAATATGAGGCATGTTTTTAACGAAGCCAAAAAAAGATTTGACGCTTTAAAAAAAGAAGTCGGCCCTAAAATAGAAGAATACAAAGCCAAGTTAGCCGAACTCGCCAAAGGCATAGACAAAGAAATTTTCGCCAAATACCAATCATTAAGGAAAGACAAAGTTTTGCCGGCGTTTGTAAAATCCGTTGACGGAAACCGCTGCGGCGGGTGCATGATGCAGCAGTCAATTGCCGCCGTTGAAAAGCTAAGAGAAAAAGGCATAATAGAATGCGAATCATGCAGACGGGTAATTTATTTGGGAGAATAAAAAAATTTTTTATGTAAATTAATCAAAAAATCTCTTCATTTTTTTAAGAAGAGATTTTTTTATTTTATATCAATAACTTTAAGATGCCGTGAATATATTTATCTTATAGCCCAATATATTTACGGAGGATTAATATGTCTTTTTTTAATTGTAATAGAGGCGATTTTTTGCCCGGCATCATATCGGGAAGCCCCTTGCACGGGTTATGCGAAAAAGTTTGCATTCAGGTAAAAAAAGTTTTTGACGCGTGCATTTTCCAATCCCAGCTTGACGACCTTATTATAACATTAAGCAACTTTATGCCCCAAAATCCCGCTTTTCCTCTTACCTTTGTAAGCGGCAGGTCAATAACCACGCGGGGTATTATCAAAGACCTTATTGTCACAAGACTGGAAGACCGCCCGAGATTCGCGCGGGTAAAAGCGCTTGTTAATATGCCTATGGAAATTATTTATGTTGACGCCAATAACAAAGAAGGCAGGGCGGACGCCATAATTGGCGTCACCGTGGACGTTATTTTGGCGGTGCCTAGCCAATCAATTATCCCGTATGAAGTGGAAGCAGTGGTATCGGCGATAATTCCCGAAGGAACGCCTATTAAAGATACCCAAATGAACGTAATAGCGTGCGTTACCATTATATTAAAAATAACAATTGAAACCGAATTATTGGTTCCCTCTTACGGATATTGCTGTATTCCCGAATGCGAGGAGTTTGCCGAAAACGCTTGCAACGCGTTCTTTGAATTGCCGCTTTATCCGCAATCCGATTAATAAATCCTTAGCGGCTTATTATTGAGCTTATCGCAGGAAGTCAAATAATAAGGAATGCCGTCTAAGACGACCTTTTTACTGGCGTTGCCGCCTTTGCCGTGAAGATGCCCATAGACTACGCAGTCAACATCGTATTGGCTTATCAATCGCGTAAAATCGGAATGCGTTTTGGAAGAATTAAAAGGAGGAAAATGCATCATAAGCAAGATTTTATCGTCTTGGGCGCGCGCTTTGGCGGCGGCGTTGAGCGTCAATTTCAGCCTTTCAATTTCCCTTAAATATATTTTTCGGTCTTGTTCTGAACATAATTGATTATTCTCAGGCACAGTCCAGCCTCTTGTCCCGCAAATCAAAAAATTTCCAAACTTAACGCAATCGTTTTGGATAGCCGATATGCTTGGAGGCAACGCCCTTCTTAGGGCGCTTATGGATTTCCACCAATAATCGTGGTTGCCCCTGATTATTGCTTTTTTTCCGGGAAGCGCGTCAATATATTCCAAATCAGGCAACGCCTCTTGCAATGTCATCGCCCAGCTTATATCGCCGGCTATCAAAACCAAATCGTCTTGACTAATTAGTGATTCCCAATTTTTTGTCAATATTTCCAAATAATTATCCCATGCGCCCCCAAAAATATCCATAGGCTTGGGATTGTTAATAGAAAGGTGCAAATCCGCAATGGCAAAAACTCTCATAAAACCAATTATATCACAACATAAGCGTTTATGCCTTTGAAATAAGGGAATAAATAGAATGCCAAGTATAATAAAATTTTAACCTAAAAATAAATGCTAAGATATATTAGGTTATAATTAAATATAAATTCAGCTTATTAATTTGTTTTATCCATAAATAGTATTTATGCCTATTTTGTCGTATTATATCAATATTTTTAATATCTTTAGACCAATAAAGTGGCTTTGAGTGGTCAAAATACCCAAAAAAGTGGCATTAAGGGGTCAAAATGTGCAAAAAATGTCTAAAAATGCAATAAAATTTTTCAAAAAGGGTTGCAAGTGGTCAAATTTTATGCTAAGATATAGGTAAATTACAAGTGAAATTATATCTATTAGAGAAAGATGTTTAAGGGAATTTATTATCATCAAGCGGACGAAAAAGGCAGGTTGCGAATACCCGCCAAACTCAAAGCCCAACTCGGCGAAAAGTATTTTATTACCCGCGGGGGTTTAGGAAGCTTGGTAATTGCGCCCGAAAGTTATTTTGAGCAAAACATCTTCTCTAAGATAAAGGACATTGATTATACCGATGTTGAAGCGATGAAGTTTATAAGGGCTATTACCTCTTTTATGTTTGATGTGGAAGAAGACAATCAAGGCAGATTTGTAGTGCCTACGGCGCTGAGGGATTACGCGAACATTATCAAAAATGTGGTTACCATAGGCGCGGGCAATGTAATAGAAGTTTGGAGCGAAGAAAGATTTAACCAAAGCATTAACGGCAACTATGACTACCTAAAAGAGTTGCCAGAAGGCAGCCAAGATTTTAATGAAATTTTAAAAGCGTTTAATAATTTGCTGAAAAGAAAATCTAGCGCTCAAACGGACCTTTAAATTATGGAATACCATACGCCTGTTTTGCTAAAGCAGACAATGGATGTCCTAAAGCCCAAAAGCAGCGGCATATATTTGGACGCGACCTTGGGCGGCGGGGGACATTCGTTAGAGATACTAAAGATTTCTTCGCCTGACGGGCGCGTTATAGGGTTGGATATGGATCAAGAGGCATTAAAACACGCAGGCGAAAGGTTAAGTCGTTTTGGCAACAGGGTGCTGACCGTGCATGAAAATTTTAAAAACGCGCGCAAAGTTTTGGATTCGTTAGGGATACAATATCTTGACGGCGCGGTAATGGACTTGGGCGTATCTTCCCATCAGATTGACGAGGCTTCTAGAGGTTTTAGTTACACAAAAGACGCAAAACTAGATATGAGAATGGACCAAACTCAAAGCCTTACAGCTTACGAAGTTGTCAATACCTACCCGCAGAAAAAACTAGAAGAGATACTGTATCTTTATGGCGAAGAAACTTACGCGAAAAAAATCGCAGCTAACATCGCAAAAGCAAGAGCAATCGCCCCTATCGTTACTACTCTTGAACTGGCAGACATAATTTCAAAAAGTGTTCCCCTCAAACAATATAAGCATGGGCACCCTGCCAAAAAGACTTTTCAAGCCATACGAATAGAAGTCAATCAAGAGCTGGAAGGCTTGGAACAGGCGGTAAAGGACATTATAGATAGGTTAAAAAAGGGCGGGATAATCGCTGTAATTACCTTTCATTCTTTGGAAGACCGAATAATTAAGCGATTATTCAAAAAGGAATCAACCGATTGCGTTTGCGATAAAAGTTTGCCTGTTTGTTCTTGCAACCACAAGGCTACCATAAAACTATTGACCAAAAAACCTATTTTGCCGGTAGAAGAAGAAATCAAACAAAACTCAAGAGCCGCGTCCGCAAAATTAAGAGCGGCTTGCAGACTATAAAAAGGTTTTTTAATAAAAAAACCTAAGGAGTAACATTATGAGAAGCACCGAGTTAAAAGACGAAGATTTTAAGTTCAGCAAGTTCAGACGCAGCTTCAACGACCAAACCGACTATGATATTTTTGTTCCTGGCATTAACAGAGGTTACAGTTATATAAACGCCCGTAAATATGATGGAGAAAATTATATGAGCAAAGATTTCTTAAAAGAGGGTGTTACAAGGGTGCGTCCTTTTATCTCAAGGGAGGACACGGCTATAGAGCGCGAAAAAAGAATAGCGGCGCATTCCACATTATATGAAGACCGCTACAACCAAGCGCGCCGTATAGAACAAGAGCAAGAGAGCGAAAAAGAGCGCAGAAGAATATCTTTAAGGGATTTAGACGACAGGCCCCAAAGAACGCGTTTTGAGCCTGAGGCGCATTTAGACGATGCAAGCGAGCCTATGCAAGAGGCCGTAATCCCGATAAAAGAAAGGGAATTTTCTAAGCCCCAATATAAAGACTATTATAGCGAATATGACAGCAGCCCTTACACATATAATAGAAACAGAATAGACAACGACGCTTATCAAAGCACATTTTTTACTCAAAACGCGCCTTCGTATAGGCCGACATCCAATGTCTATGGTCTTGCAACCACTATCGCCGAGCGTTATAAAAAGCGCTTTGCTGAAAGAGAAAACGACTTAAAACCCAGCGCCAAAACTATGCAATACGCCCAAAAGAAGCCCGACGAAAAAATAAAAGGTTTTAAGCTGATAAAAAAAGGCGCAGAAAGGGCCGCAACGCTAGAAGCGAGAAAAGGGCTGATAACATTGTATGTCACTATCGTCGTCGTGATAGCCGTATTGATAGCGACGACCGCGATGATGATTTCCACCTTATCGCAGGATATCAGCGCGTTGGAAAACGAGCTTGCAGAAAGACAAAATTACATAGCCCAGACCAACGCCGAATTATCCAAGTATGACGACGATAATTATATTTACGCCAAGGCGAAAGAACAGGGCATGCAAGATAATGACGACATTTATACGGTTGAGTTGATACCTGTTAAGTATCAACCCGAGCCTACGGGCGGCGCCAATTGGTTTGACGCTTTGTGCGACTTTTTAAGCGGAGTGTTTGGGAGCGGTTAATTGAAAACCAAATATTATTCGCAAGTAAGCATGCAAAAGAGGTTATTGGCAGCGGTTTTGTCGATAACCTTTATTTTTTTTGCGCTTGCAATCAGGTTGGTTTATATTCAAGTTTTCAAAGGGCGAGAATTGCAAAGCAGGGCCATAGACCAATGGACAAGGGACTTGCCGCTTCAAGCCCCGCGCGGCAAAATTTTGGACGCAAACGGCGTAGTTTTTGCGACTAATTATACCACTTATTCGGTCTATGCCCGGCCCAATGCCGTAAAGGACAAAGCGGCGGTCGCTAAGTTTTTGGCTGATATTTTGGATAAAGACGAACAAAGTTTATATGCCGCTTTGCACAAAAAAGTGTCCGAAGTTACCGTCGCCAAAAAAATAGAAAAAGAAAAAATAGATATAATACGGGCAAGCGGATACAGCGGCATTTATATAAGCGAAGATAATTCCAGGTTTTATCCTTACGGCAGTATGCTTACCCAAGTCATAGGCTTTACCAATATAGACGGCGTAGGCCAAAGC